>PTLJ01000214.1 GCA_002938045.1 Alphaproteobacteria bacterium MarineAlpha3_Bin4 | reverse complement strand
TTCTTAATAATTAACGCCTCGAATAATTCTAAGGATTGATGTTATATGAGCGAGAAGCCGAATTTAAGCGACTTACTGGAGTTAACAACCGAGATAGTCGCTGCACACGCCGGTAACAACACGGTCGCGCTCGGAGATTTGCCGCAGTTAATCCAGAACGTTTACGAGGCTCTAGCCGCCGTTGGGACGCAACTGGCTCCGGCCGAACGGTTGCGTCCAGCGGTGGCGGTGAAGAAGTCGGTCCTTCCGGATTACATCATATGCCTTGAGGACGGCAAGAGGTTAAAAATGCTCAAACGCCATTTGAAGACGGCGTATAACTTGACACCCGAGGAATACCGCGAACGTTGGAGCCTGCCGGCCGATTATCCCATGGTTGCGCCCAACTACACAAAACAACGAAGCAATCTGGCGAAGAAAATCGGCCTCGGCACCAACCCGCGTAAGCGCGTTCGCTAAAATAGTGCAATGATATCTGCTCGTCGTGGGCGAATCCCAATTCTTGAACACAGCGTTGACGCGCCGGGTGCCAGCGGGTTGGATCGGCACAACTTAGGCTGAAAACGACTGATGCCGGAATCGAGAATTGAGAGGCTCTGCGTAGCGCGGGGCATGAAAATGACCGAGCAGCGCCGGGTTGTTGCGCAGGTGCTGTCGAACGCAAATGACCACCCCGACGTCGAGGAAGTTTACCGTCGCGCAAGCAAACTCGATCCCCGAATCTCAATCGCCACCGTCTACCGGACGGTGCGTCTGTTTGAGCAATCGAATTTCCTCGAGCGCCACAATTTCGGTGATGGCCGTTCGCGTTACGAAAAGGTTACCGACCACCACCACGATCACCTGATCGACGTGAAATCAGGAACCGTAATCGAGTTCCAGAACGCGGAAATAGAAGCGCTGCAGGAAGAGATCGCGAAACATCACGGTATGAAACTGGTCGGACACCGTCTTGAGTTGTATGGAGTGCCCTTAGATAAGGAGAGGTGAAACCGGCCGCCGGCTTGACACGACGGGGTTCGGTGATAGGCTTTTTCAGGTTCCGGGCCGTCCGAACCGGCGACTTTTTCGGAGGAGGACACCAACCTGACGGGACGGAGCCTGGCTACAGGAGACGCCGTACATTGTCATGGTCTGAACGCCTTTGACAAAGAAACTTTACATCAAATCATATGGCTGCCAAATGAACGTCTACGACTCAGAGCGTATGACGGGCATCTTGGCGCCGCTCGGCTATGCGGTCGCTGACGTACCCGACGACGCCGATCTGGTGATTCTCAATACTTGCCATATCCGGGAAAAAGCGGCGGAAAAGATCTATTCAGAACTCGGCCGCTTGCGTCAGGCCAAATCGCGCCGTGAACGCACGGGGCAGACCATGATCATCGCTGTCGCCGGCTGTGTTGCCCAGGCCGAGGGCGAAGAGATCGTCCGCCGCGCGCCGTTCGTTAACATGGTATTCGGCCCGCAGACTTACCATCGACTGCCGGAAATGGTGGCGCGAGTGCAACAAGCCAGCGACGTCGTTATGGACACCGACTTCCCAACCGAATCCAAGTTCGATCAGCTGCCAGCTCAATCGGAGCCGGCCGGTGTCGCGGCATTCGTCACAGTCCAGGAAGGTTGCGATAAGTTCTGCACGTTTTGTGTCGTGCCGTACACGCGCGGTGCCGAGTTTTCGCGACCCACCGGCCAGGTCGTCGCCGAGGTTGGACGTCTCGTTCATTCAGGCGCGCGAGAGATCACGCTTCTGGGCCAGAACGTCAACGCCTATCACGGCGCCGCTGAAGGCGGAGGGGAATGGCGCCTGGGGCGCCTGATCGCCGAACTCGCGCGCATCGACGGATTGCGGCGCATTCGCTACACCACCTCCTATCCGGCTGAGATGGACGACGACCTGATCACCGCGCATCGGGACGTGCCCGAGTTGATGCCGTTCCTGCACATGCCTGTGCAATCAGGTTCGGATCGAGTTTTACAAGCAATGAACCGCCGTCATAGCGCCGACGACTACCGGCGGTTAGTCGACCGCCTTCGTCGGGCTCGCTTTGATATCGCGCTATCGTCGGATTTCATCGTTGGCTTTCCTGGCGAGACCGACGCCGATTTCTCCAAAACCATGGACTTGGTTCAGGATATTGGGTTCTCGCAGGCCTATTCTTTTAAGTTCAGCCCGCGGCCGGGGACTCACGCGGCCGCCGACGAACGGCAGGTTCCCGACACCGTCAAGACCGAGCGGCTAGACGCCCTGCAAATGGTGCTCAATGCTGGGCAAGCGGCCTTCAACGAAAGCTGCGTCGGCCGCACTATGCCGGTGCTGCTCGATCGGCTGGGTCGACACCCGGGTCAGGCGGTCGGCCGCAGCCCGTACATGCAGGCGGTTCACGTCACAGCGCCGCCGACTATGTTCGGCAACGTCGTCGATGTGCGCATTACGAGGGCACATGCCAATAGTCTCGGCGGCGAACTGGCCGAAGTCGACGAAGGCGATGGCTATCACAAAAGGACCTCCGCGTGAGCGCGCCCATGAAACCCAGGAAACCGACAAATCACCGGAAAGCACCACCGCAAAAATCGATCGAGCGAGTATTCGACGACAACGGCCTAGCGCTGGAGTTGTTCGGCTCATACCACACCAACCTAGCGCGCATCGAGCGGCGGCTAGACGTCGCCGTGCATGCGCGAGGTAACGAAGTAACCGTCAGCGGCGAGGGTGGCGCGGTCGCCGCCGCGGCGGATGTGCTCGACGGGCTTTATGCACGTCTCGAGCGCGGGCTCGCTGTTGATCAAGCCGAGGTCGACGCCGCTTTGCGCATGGCCCTGGCGCCCGGCAGCAAGGTGCAGGACACGGCGCTGGCTATTAAAATTCGCGACCGCAAGTTTTTCCCTCGCTCACCGGCGCAGGCGGTCTATGTCCAATGCATGGACGAGGTCGAGTTGGTGTTCGGCGAAGGGCGGGCCGGCACCGGCAAGACCTATCTCGCCGTCGCCAAAGCGGCGGAGCGTCTAGTCCGTGGTGAAGTCGAACGTATAATCCTGTCGCGTCCGGCGGTCGAAGCCGGCGAGCAACTCGGGTTCTTGCCCGGTGATATGCGCGAGAAAGTGGACCCCTATCTGCGCCCACTCTACGACGCGCTTTACGACATGCTGCCGGCGCCGCAGGTCGTCAGGCGGATGGAAAGCGGCGAGATCGAGGTCGCGC
>PTLJ01000213.1 GCA_002938045.1 Alphaproteobacteria bacterium MarineAlpha3_Bin4 | reverse complement strand
CAAGGGCAATTGCCGCCGCCCGCGAGCCTCCCCGTGCCGCTAAAGTTTACGCCCGTTAACCTTGTTCCTTAGGGTTTCCTTAACAGCCAACGGCTATGGTGGACGCCGCTGATCAAGTGTCGATAAGATCAACAAGACTGCCGAATTGAGGCGATGACCGAACACAAACCATTTCGACCCGGCCGATTCGGACCGGGCCCGCTGCTCCATGAAACGCGAAGCCCCTCTGGCAAGCCGATGACCATAGACGACCTACCGCCGCCTGGCACCAAGCGCTGGGTCGCGCGTCGCAAGGCCGAGGTCGTGGCCGGCGTGCACAGAGGACTGATCACCCTAGATGAGGCGTGTCGCCGCTATCATCTTTCCTGCAACGAGTTCCACTCGTGGCAGCGGTTGCTGGAAACGCATGGTTTGCAGGGCCTCAGGACGACCCGGATCAAGGAATACAGACCGCGACTGCGCAAAGCGAGAACTCAATTCAGGATGAATTGACACCGATAGGCAATCTTTGCCTATTCGTTAATCTATTGTTCATCGAGTCTATTATAGCATCGGCCCTGTAATTGGGACTTACCGCTGTGGTGGGACGCGGCGGAACTTCGGACGATCGAAGAAAAACTTGTGGACGGGGGACTGAAGTGGACGTCATCGCACAAGCCTTGCGTAATCTCAGCCCAATGCGGCTCGCCATCATGGCGGCGGTGCTTTTGAGCCTGGTCGGGTTTTTCATTTTTCTGGCTACCAAACTAATGTCGCCGAGCATGGAACTGCTTTACGGCGATCTCGAAGCCGGCGACTCGGCGGCGATTGTCGGTCAGCTTCAGGTCATGAACGTTCCCTTCGAGCTCAAGAAAGGCAGATCGGAGATCCACGTTCCGAGTAAGGACGTCGGGCGGCTGCGCCTCAACCTGGCCAACCAGGGTCTGCCGGGCGGCGGTTCCATCGGCTACGAGATTTTCGACGACGCGAACTCGCTCGGCACGACCAACTTCATGCAGAACGTGCAGCTGGTGCGCGCGCTCGAGGGCGAACTGTCGCGCACAATTCAAACCCTGAGCTCGATCAAGACGGCTCGTGTGCACCTGGTGATGCCAAAACGCGAGCTGTTCAGCCGCGAGAAGCAAGAACCAAGCGCATCGGTGGTGTTGCGGATGAATGGCGCCGTACGCCTCAATGCCGAGCAGGTTTCGGCCGTTCAACATCTGGTGGCAACGGCCGTGCCCGGGCTCAACCCGGCCCGCGTGTCGATCATCGACAATAAGGGTAAGCTCCTGGCGGCGGGCTTTCAGGACGGCAACGAGGCAGGCGCCATGGCGGCGAAGGCCGAAGAGAAGCGCATAGCGCTCGAAAATCGGCTCGGCCGGACCATCGAGGAGTTACTAGAGAGAACAGTCGGTTTTGGCCTGGTTCGCGCTGAAGTGAATGCGGAAATGGATTTCGACCGCATTAGCACCAAGGAGGAAGAGTTCAATCCCGACGGACAGGTCCCGCGCTCGATACAAACCATCGAACAGACTGAAAGCAGTCGCGACGCTGAGGGACAATCTCCCGTTTCGGTGGGCACCAACCTGCCCGACCCAACCGCCGCAGGCGGCGGATCGCAATCCAGCACGGCCTCCGGCAACCGAACGGAGGAAACGGTCAATTTCGAAATTTCTAAGAAAACAATCAACCACATCCGCGAATCCGGCATCATCAATAAGCTCTCAGTGGCGGTGCTGATCGACGGCAACCGGGTCAAGAACGAGGACGGCGAGTTGGTCTATCAACCGCGCAGTGAGGCCGAAATGGACCTGCTGACGACCCTGGTGCGCGGCGCCATCGGCTTCGACGCCGAGCGCGGCGACGCGGTCGAGGTCATCAACATGGAATTTGCCGAGTTCGAGGAGATGGAAGAAGAATTGGCGCTGATCTTAGGTCTTGGCAAGAATGACCTGCTGAGGATGGCGGAGATCCTGGTGCTAGGCATCGTCGCCCTGCTGGTCATCCTGCTGGTCGTGCGGCCGCTGGTCTCGCGCGCCTTTGAAAGCGCCTCTGCGGCCGCCGGCGCGGCCGAGCGCCTGCTGGCCGACCAGTCCGGGCTAGCGCCGGCCCTCGCCGGGCCAGATGCGCCGGGTGTTCCGGTCCCATCGGAGGCCATTCCGGAGGACGAGCAGTTCGATGAAGCGATCGACATTGATCGCTTCGAGTTGAAAATAAAGGACTCAACGGGGAAAAAGCTTGACGAAATCGTTTCGACCCATCCGGATGAGGCGCTTTCCGTCTTACGTGCTTGGATGTACCAAGAATCGTAGGGGCACCGATAAATGACCCGCGTCAAAGACGATTACCGCAATCTAAGCGGCATACAAAAAGCAGCTTGCTTCATGCTCTCGATTGGTTCACAGAACGCCGCCGTCATATTCGAGAAGATGGACAACGAGGAAGTCCGCGAGCTTTCCAACGCCATGTCCAACCTGGGCAACATCAGCGCCGGCGTCCTCGAACAGTTGTTCATCGAGTTCGCCGACCAACTGTCGGGAACCGGCGGGCTGGTTGGCTCCCACCTCGCGGCCGAGCAGCTACTGATGGGGGCGCTGCCAGAGGATCGCGGGAAGGAGATCATTGAATCGATGCAAGGGCCGGCCGGCCGCACCATGTGGGACAAGCTCGGCAACGTCAACGAGGCGGTGCTCGCCAACTACCTCAAGAACGAATACCCGCAGACGGTCGCCGTGATCCTTTCCAAGCTCAAGGTCGATCAAGCGTCGAGGGTGCTATCGGTGCTGCCGGAGAACTTCTCGATAGAAGTGATCATGCGCATGCTGGGCATGGAGGTGGTGCAGAAAGATATTGTCGATCACGTCGCACGCACGCTGAGAAACGAGTTCATGACCAGCCTGGCGACGACGGCGAGGCAGGATCCGCACGAGTTGATGGCGGATATCTTCAACAACCTGGATCGCAACGCAGGAGATCGCTTTATGACCGCCTTGGAGGAGCGCAACCGCGAATCGGCCGAGCGCATCCGAGCGCTGATGTTTACCTTCGACGATCTCGCCGGCGTCGATCCGCAAGGCATTCAGGTGCTACTGCGCCAGGTTGAGAAGGACCAGCTGGCACTCGCACTCAAGGGTGCTTCGGACGAACTTAAGGAGCTGTTCTTCGCCAACATGTCAGAGCGCGCCGGCAAGATGATGAAAGAAGATATGGACGCCATGGGCGCGGTCCG
>PTLJ01000212.1 GCA_002938045.1 Alphaproteobacteria bacterium MarineAlpha3_Bin4 | reverse complement strand
TATAATGCGCCCTCGTTGTCACCGAGCAGTCACACCCTTGATTGCGCCCGAGGTGGCGGGCGCGGAGCTGCATCTGTTTACCGGCGCCGCCACCTACGGCCGTGTCGGCGACGCCAAAGCGGATGCGATGGAGCGCGTCTTCAACCAAGCGCGCTCGCTCGAGGGCCGGGGCGTGAGGCTACGCGGCGCCGTCGCCAAGGCTGAGCTGGTCGAGGAGTTCCGCGGTTCTCGGTGCATGCTCTATCGGGGCGACGCCAACGAGACCTTCTGCCTCGCGGTCGGCGAGGCGCAGGCGATGGGCGTGCCAGCGGTGGTGCAAAATCTCGGTTCCGTCAGCGAGCGCGTGATTGATGGCGAAACTGGGTCTATTGTGGCCGATGATGCCGACTTCGCCGAAGCGGCAGTGCGTCTGTTGACGGACGACGAGTTGTGGCAACGACAACAAGCGGCGGCCCTGCAAAAGCAACGCCGGTGGCGCTGGCCCGATGCCGCAGCAAGGTTCGAGGAGTTGATTCCCTAATCATGCGCGTGCTGCAAGCCGTGGCCGGATCTGAGTTCGGAGGTGCCGAGGTGTTCTTTACGCGCCTCGCAATTGCGTTGCATCGCGCCGGACTCGATCAACGGGTGCTGATCCGCAAAAACCCAACTCGCGCCGAGACGCTCAGGGCCGGCGGTGTGGAGACGGTCGAACTCGCTTTCGGCGGCCGGCTCGACTGGCACACCCCGGGGAAGTTCAAGAGAGAGGTGCAGGCGTTTAAGCCCGATGTTGTACTGACCTGGATGAACCGAGCGTCGGCGATGTGTCGGAAGGGCGATTTCGTCCATGTCGCTCGCCTCGGTGGCTACTACGACCTCAAGTACTACCGCAACTGCGACCACTTAGTCGCCAATACGGAGGATATAGTCGAATACCTGATCGGTCAGGGCTGGCCTGGCGAAAAGGTCCATTACCTGCCTAACTTTGTCTCGGGCGAGGCAGCCGAGCCGATCGCGCGCAAACTGTTGTCCACACCGTCCAACGCGCCGCTGGTCCTGGGCCTCGGGCGGCTGCACAAGAACAAGGCGTTCGACGCTCTGCTCGAGGCGGTGGCGCGGGTGCCAGACGTTTATCTCTGGATTGCCGGTGAAGGGCCGTTGCGGAAAGACCTGGAAGCGCTTTCCGAAAAGCTCGCGGTCAAGCCTCGGGTCCGGTTTCTCGGCTGGCGCGAGGATGTCGCGGCATTGCTCAAAGCCTGTGATATGTTCGTTTGTTCGTCCCGTCACGAGCCGCTTGGTAACGTCATTATCGAAGCCTGGGCACAGGGGGTTCCGGTCATCGCCGCCGACAGCTACGGGCCCGGCACTCTGATCGACCATCTCGAGTCAGGCATCCTCGTGCCGGTCGATGACCCCACGACCCTGGCCCGCGCCATGCGCAACCTGCTCGAAGATGACAACCTGCGCCAGCGTATCGCACGCCAAGGTCACGAAACCTATCTGGCGCACTTCACGGAACAGTCGGTGGTGGAGCACTACATGGAGTTCTTTCATAGGATCATATCCTGATGTGCGGCATCGCTGGGATCATGACGGGCGAAGGCTCCAGGCCCGACGACGACCTTCTCGACCGGCTGGCGGCGGCATTGCGCCATCGCGGTCCCGACGGCGAGGGTCGCCACGTTGGCGATGATACCGGCCTTGTCCAGACGCGCCTTGCGATTATCGACCTTGAGACCGGCGACCAGCCCATCTACGGCCCAGACGGCGAGGTGGGGCCTGCACTGGTCGCCAATGCCGAGGTCTACAATTATCTTGAACTGCGCAAAGCCATGCCCGAGGCCGCCTTCCGTGCCCGTTCCGACTGTGAGCCGCCGTTGCACCTCTACCTTCGTCATGGGGTCTGCTTCGCCGAGCACCTGCGCGGTATGTATGCAATCGCCATTTACGATCCCGGTGCGAAGCGCCTCGTTCTGGCCCGCGACCGGTTCGGTATCAAGCCACTCTATTATTACCAATCGGCGGACGGGTTTGCCTTCGCTTCCGAGTACCAGGCTTTAGTTGCAGCTGGGTGGTTAACACCTGAGCTCAACGAACAGAGTCGCGACGAGTTGCTGCAGCTCCAATTCACGACCGGCGCTGATACGCCGCTCACCGGCGTCCAACGCGTCTTGCCGGGCGAGACGATCGTCATCGAGCGGGGCAAGATCACCGAGCGGCACCTAATTGCGGCTTTGCCGGCGCAGGCGCCAGTCGCGCGCCAGCCGACGCTGGCCCTGGCCGAATTGGACGAGGTTCTCGAGGACGCCGTCGGCATCCACCAACGCTCCGATGTACCCTATGGCATGTTTTTCTCCGGCGGTATCGATTCGTCCGTCCTGCTGGCAATGATGGCGCGCCTCAATACCGAACCAGTGCGGGCGCTCACGGCTGGCTTTCCCGATGCCGCCGTCCATGACGAGCGCGACCACGCGCGCGCCATCGCACGCGCTGTGGGTGCCGAGCATATCCAAGTTGCGTTCACGGAGGACGATTTCTGGGCGCTGCTTCCGGTGGTTACCGCCGCCATGGACGATCCGGCTGCGGATTACGCTGCGCTGCCGAGTTACAAGCTGGCCGCCGAAGCCAGTCGCGCCGGCCTCAAAGTAGTGCTGTCGGGCGAGGGTGGGGACGAGTTGTTCGCTGGTTACGGGCGTTACCGCCGCGCGCGCCGACCCAAATTGCTAGGTGGCCGTCCGATGTGGCGCAGCGGCGCGTTGGAAGGCTTAGGCATACTGCGCGAGCGGCGGCGGGATTGGGGCCGAGGCATTGAGGCTACGGAGACCGAAATTCCCACCGGCTTGACCCGGCTACAGGCGATTCAGGCCGCCGATTGCGCCCACTGGTTGCCTAACGACTTGCTGACTAAGCTCGACCGGTGCCTAATGGCGCACGGCGTTGAGGGTCGGGTACCGTTCCTCGATCCGCGCGTCGCGGCCTTCGCTTTCCGCCTACCAGACCGCCTCAAGATACGCGGGAAGCTAGGCAAATGGCTGCTCCGGAAATGGCTCGAAACGGCGCTTCCGGAGGCTGAACCATTTTCGCGTAAGCGTGGGTTCACGGTCCCGGTCGGCGACTGGATTGCGGCCCGGGGTGCACGGTTGGCCCCGCTGGTGGCGGCCCAGCCCGGCGTTGCCGAGGCCTGTTATGCGGACGCCGTGCACCGATTGTTCGCGACGTTAGAGGGGAGCCGGCAAAAACAA
>PTLJ01000211.1 GCA_002938045.1 Alphaproteobacteria bacterium MarineAlpha3_Bin4 | reverse complement strand
TCATAGACTGGATGTAGGTCTTGGCCAACATTGAGTCGATGTTGGGGTGAAAAGACGAGGGGAACTGGGCGATGCCGATAACGAGTTCGCCCTTGGCCGCTTGTGTCGGCGGTGCCTGAAAGATCCAAAGCCCGAGCAGAACCGCGGCAAACCGTAATTTATATCTCCCCATCACGAGGGGGAGACTATCATGGCTTCTTCCCTTTTTGTTAGGCGAGAAACGGACGCCCTTGAGATACCATCAAAAGTCGGCGCCGATCAGAAAACTGCGCACGTGGAACGCCGTGACAGAGCGCGTAGTCAGGTCGATATGGACGATCCGATTAGCGATGCTGAAGTCGAAATAATAGCGGAGCACCACTCCATAGCGCAACACAACAGCGATATCGAAGAAGTCATTCACGGCTAGATCCGCCGGCAGTGGCCACCCCCGCGAGAACCATCGTTAAGCCAATGAGGTAAAGCGAGAATCGGGCCGGGAAGATGACCATTTACCTCGGTGTTGGTAAAGAGTATTTCCCAGCCCGGTAACGGAAAAGGCTGCCTCTGTTCTTAAAAGGAGGCAAAATAAATCACATGAGGTTCTTGTGCTTTTGAGAGATATCGGATTTAATCCAAGGAATTCAGCCCTTTAATTAGTGAATTGTCGGCACTCGCCGTGCGTTCACATAAATCAAGAAAAATCGCTCGAAATCGATGCTGAATACTGGGAACCAAGACGCTTTGCAAGGTGAGCGATGACCACCGCTAGCCTTATTTACGACAGCCTGATTGCGCATAAGCCGCACGATCCCTGGTCCATCAAAATACGACGGCGCGGGTACCAGCAGATGCTGGTCGTGCGCTCGCAGTTCAACTTTTATTACTTTTGGGAAAAACGCTGGTTCTTCATCGCTATGACGCTTGGGGCATTGCTGTTGAGCCTTCCGTTGCCGGCAGGGCTCTCCCGAGAGGCCGAAATCGTCCTCATTATGTCGTTAGTGGCGACTATTCTCTTCATTACTGAGCCGGTGCCGCTGCCAGCGGTGGCCTTGCTGATTATTCTTGGCCAGATCCTTCTTCTGGGGCTTGATTCCTCGGTCGTCGCCAAAACCCTAATGAACGATTCGGTGCTGTTCATCATGGGCTCGCTAATGCTCGCCGTGGCGGTGGTCAAGCAAAAGCTCGATAAACGGATCGCTTGGTTGATCATTCGCGTCACCGGCACTAAGACATCGCGCGTTTGCTTCGGCATTTCGATGGTCTCAGGAATTCTGGCATCGTTCGTCGGTGAACATACAGTGGCGGCGATGATGCTGCCGGTAGGCATCACCCTGATCACTTTGACCTCTGATGATCCAAAGAAGGTGCGCAACTTAGCGGCTGTGATTTTGTTCTCGATCGCCTATGGATGTTCAGTGGCTGGTATCGGGACGCCTTCCGGTGGTGCACGTAATGCCATCATGATCGGCTATTGGAAGGAGTTCTTTTACGATCCGACTAATCCTGAGACGCACAAGTTCTTGATCAATTACGTGACGTGGATGGCCTACGCCTACCCGATGTTTCTCATCCAGTTGCCGTTTGTCACCATGATCCTGTTGTTAACGTTCCGGCCTGAATACGTGGACATATCGCGAGCCGTGGTTCGCCTGCGCCATCTGGTCGAGGAACAGGGGCCAATGCGGCGCACGGAATGGGCAACGATTCTGGTGTTCTTCATGACCCTTCTCGGCTGGATATTGATTTCCGACAAGGTCGGCATGGGCACGGTGGCCTTATTGGGTGCGGTGACCTTCTTGGTCACAGGATTGGTCCGCTGGGAGGACGTGAACAGCGGCGTCAACTGGGGTGTGATCCTGCTCTATGCTGCCGCCATTTCATTGGGCGTCGAGATGAAGGTCTCCGGCGCAGCCGAGTGGTTGGCGGAGACCATTCTTTCCTACCTGGCTCCGTTCGGTGCCGATCATGGGCTCGGCCTTTGGGCCGCTGTGTCGGGCCTGACCACGGCGGTCACTAACACCATGTCCAACGGCGCCGCCGTCGCTGTGTTGGGGCCGATTGTCCTCAAGCTTGCTGTCGTCGCACAAGAGAGCCCCATCATTATCGGTTTTATCACCGCCGTGTCGTCGGCTTTCGCTTATCTCACCGTCGTCGGTACTCCAGCCTGCACTATCGTCTATGCGTCGGGCTATCTAAAGGCCTCCGATTTCCTGAACGTCGGCTGGCGGATGTGCTTGATGTCGTTCCTGTTGTTGCTGGCCGCAACTTATTTCTACTGGCCAATGATCGAGAGCTGATGACGGTTATGGCGGTCTGGTTCAGAAGCAATGGTGAACGACAGATACAGCAGGCAAAACTGCACGCGCTATGGGAATCGCGGCGGAAGCGGTTTCGTATCCTCGTCTGTGTCGACGGGTCGGACGCTTCCTACGAAGGCATTCGGTTTGCTTCCCATATCAGCACAAGAAACGACTGTGACGTTATCCTTTTATACGTGCGGCCAATTGACCAGGGTCTTCGCACCGGTGGTCTTCAAGTCCGAGTGGCGCGTGAGAACATGTTGCAATGGGGTCTAGAACTGCCGGGCATCCAGTATCTCAAGCGCGGCCTCGAGATGCTGGTCAGCGATGAAGAGATGGCCGAAGATTGGAACATCGTTTCGACCCACACGGACGTTTGGGGTGACCCCGTCGGCGACAACAAGGTGGAATACCGACATGAGAGCGGCAAGAGTATCGTCCTCAAACTGAAAACTGCGCCTGACCCGGCTAGCGGCATTCTCGACCAATATGAACTCGGCCCCTACAATCTGATGATCATGGGCGCTCCGAGCCGCTGGCGCGGCGAATTAAGGTCCTTCTGGGACGCCGGCGTGGTTCAAAAGGCATCAATGTTGGCACCTTGTTCAGTGCTAATAGCCCGAAAAAACGGTCAAGGAAAAGGCCATATTATATGCACCGATGGGTCCGAACATTCCATGGATTCGATGTGCCGTGACGCGATCCTGGCTCACCATATTGGTACCTCGATTACAATCATGATAGTGGCAAGCCGAGAAGACGAGCGCGTGCAGGCAGAAAAGACCCTCGAGAAAGCAACGGCAATACTCGAGAAAATTGAGATCGAGGTCACCGATGCACAGATCGCGGTAGGAAATCCAACGGAGGAGATCATCAAGATTGGTAACGATTATTCTGTGATCGCGGTCTCCGATTCCGGAAAGAATTGGCTGAAGCG
>PTLJ01000210.1 GCA_002938045.1 Alphaproteobacteria bacterium MarineAlpha3_Bin4 | reverse complement strand
TGCAGGGCGGGCCACCCAGAAATGGTGTGGGATGGCCTGAATACCGGCTAAGAAAGGTTAAATCAAGTTTTCTAACTTATTGAAATAAAGGTGTTTTTTTTGGAGAGAAAAAAATTTAAATAAAGTGAATTTTTATGTTGCGTCCTAACGTTTCTTTCTTTAGTTTGTGGTGTAATACCTGAAATAGTATATTGTAGGTATGAGGTATAATTAGCAGAATGCTCGGTAACGGGAACATTGTTTTACGGCAAGCGTTTGCAAGCGCTGCGATGACTGCTTTCCAAGTGTCGGAAGTGCAGCAGCAGCGCTTCGAGCGTACTTTTGCGGAGCTCAAGAACCGTAATCAAGAGTCGTCGGAGCGACAGAGAGCCGCTGCCGAAGCCAGCGAACGACGTGTTGAAGAGCAGCGTAAGGCTGCAGAAGCTCGCCGTGTCGCGCGGACCAGTGAAACGAATCAAGGAGAGAAAACGACCGTAAGTCTTCCTGAAGCCCCCCAAAGCGGGCAGAGCTCCAGTGAGGCACCGGGAGGCTTGGTTAATTTAGAAGTTTAGTATACACGTTCCCGGACCGGGAGATGTTAAACCCCGCCCTAACACTGGGCGTTTTTTTGTGCCCAAATTGCTTTTTTTGCGTTCTCAATAATCCGCCCAACGAGTTCCGATGGTCCGGCGCAGATTCGGTTTGGCGGCATTTTTTGCATTTGATTTGAAATAATCAACGCAATTCCCAACCTAATTAACCTTTTTACGCTTTATCGTCGGAATGGCCTGAGATCGGCTGCCGTTGCGGCGCCGTTGATGGGTGTTGCAGTTGGCGGCAGACGCGGGGTATCAGAGGGAATGTTCTTTACCGTTTCCAAGCTTCTTTGGTTCGTCGTCAATCCCGGCAATCTGTTGCTTTTGGGACTATGCGTCGGCACCCTCCTGCTCTGGACCAGGTGGCGGCGCGCCGGCAAGTGGCTCGTATGCCTCTGCGTCCTGTTTACCATCGCGATCGCCGTCATCCCGGTCGGCCAATGGGCGATGGAAACGCTCGAGAACCGGTTTCCACCACTGACCGTCCTTCCCGACCATATAGATGGGGTGGTCGTCCTTGGCGGCGTCATCAATCCGTCCGTGAGCGCAGCGCGCAGGCAAGTCGCCGTCGGCGGCGCCGTCGAACGCCTGTCCGAGATGGTAGCCCTAGCGCGGCGCTATCCCGACGCCAAGATCATTTTCAGCGCCGGCTCTGGTGACCTGTTCCGCCAGGAACTCAAGGAGGCACATTATGTCAAACCATGGCTAGAGACCATGGGCATCGAAGCAGAGCGGATCGTTCTCGAAGATCAGGCCCGCAACACAAACGAGAATGCAATATACTGCTATCGAATAGCGAAACCGAAAGCCAGCGAAGCATGGCTGCTCGTCACGTCGGCCTTTCATATGCCGCGAGCGGTTGGAACGTTCCGCCGCGCGGGTTGGTCGGCGATCCCCTATCCCGTCGACTTCGGTACCAAGGGGGACGAAACCTGGTCATTGATGTTCAATCTCTCCCATGGATTGGGAACCGCAAACAACGCAATACACGAGTGGCTCGGGTTGCTGTTTTATTGGGTGACAGATAAATCAAATTCGTTGTTCCCAGCGCCGGCCGGTTGAAATAATCGACGCAACGAAAGAGTAACACAATGTTTGGTATAGTGTATTGGAAAATAATGATAATTTCCTGTGTCGCGGCGATCACCCTGTGGCCAGCGGCAACCCCACAGGCACAACCGGTGGCGTTCGCGGAGTGGTTGAAGGAGCTCAAAACGGAAGCGAGAGCGCGGGGAATACGGCCGGTCATTCTCGATTCCGCCCTGGCCGGAGTCCGACCGATCAAACGCGTGATTGAACTCGATCGCCGCCAGCCGGAGTTCACGTTGGTTTTCTGGGACTACCTTTCCAACAGTGTAAACGACCAACGGGTCTGGCGCGGGCGGAAACTGTTGGCCGAGCACCGCCCGCTACTCAAACGGGTCGCCCGCAAATACGGCGTTCAGCCTCGTTTCTTGGTCGCGTTCTGGGGGCTGGAAAGTAATTTCGGCGATTTTACGGGTAAATTTTCAGTCATCGGCGCCCTAGTCACACTTGCCTTTGATCCCAGACGAGCAAAATTTTTCCGTGAACAGTTGTTAGCGGCGCTATCACTGATCAATGACGGACACATGGCGGTCGGCGTCAAGGGCTCGTGGGCCGGGGCCATGGGCAATCATCAATTCATTCCCACTACTTACCGCGATTTTGCAGTCGACTTCGACGGCGACGGGCGCCGCGACCTATGGAACAGCCTACCCGATATTTTCGCCTCGGCCGCTAATTACCTGAGCCGTTCCGGCTGGGACGACCGCTACACCTGGGGTCGCGAGATTCGATTGCCGCCAGGGTTTAATCCGGAAGTCAGCGCCTTGGATATACGTAAACCCCTGAGCGAATGGCAACAATTGGGTGTGCGCCGGTTTGACGGCCGCGATCTGCCGGCGGTTGATCTCGACGGGTCGGTCATCTTGCCGGCCGGGTTCAATGGGCCGGCGTTTTTGGTTTATAAGAACTACCGGACTGTGCTGGTCTGGAACCGGTCGATTTTCTACGCTATTGCAGTCGGCCACCTTGCCGACCGCATCAATGGCGGCGGCCCATTGTTAGCGGTCAGGCCCGACAACGAAGTGACGTTGTCGCGCGCGGACATAATCGATATGCAGCGCCGGTTAATGAGGCGCGGGTTCGACCCTGGTGCCGCGGACGGTACCGCTGGTCCGATGACACGAAAGGCGATCAAGGCGTTCCAGAAATCCGTCCATCTCCCCGCTGACGGCTTTCCGTCCTCGGGGTTATTGGAACGCCTGCGGGACACCGGAAGCAGCCAATAATGTCACGTTGGGATGCTCTTGATGGGCACCAGGCGCACAGTTAAACTACAAAATAGTGTGAGTTATATTTGATTTGTTACAATATATTGGTTTTAAGACTGAGGCATGATTAGGGAAGAGGCCATGCAACGGAACAAAATGCCGGGGTGGATGGTCGTTCTTTTCGCTCTCGCCCTAGTCGTTGCTGGTTGCGCCGAGACTGAGTTGATCATCCATTCGGCGAAGCGCGTCATCACCGCCGTCGAGGAACCGCCCGAGATCAAGTACAAGGTCGGCAATCCGTACCAAATCCAAGGGGTCTGGTATTACCCGCACGAGGACTATCAGTACGAAGAA
>PTLJ01000021.1 GCA_002938045.1 Alphaproteobacteria bacterium MarineAlpha3_Bin4 | reverse complement strand
GCATTCCAGTGAGTGGTGGTTGTTGTTGTTGATGCAAACGCCACGGCCTTCGGCTTCTCGAACTCTTTAAGGCGCTTCACCTGGTCAGTTTGAAGACACACGTGTTCTTTGCACCACCTGTAGCAGACCTGCTCCGATATGCAGAGCGCGGGCATATCTGGCCGACTATCTGGTCCTGCGACGGAGCTTCCTCAGCTTCGTTAAACATACCAATGATTTTCTCTGGACTGTCTCTTTTGTGGGTCATTCTGTCCTCCTTTACCTAAAAATCAGAATGCACTAAACCTCTTAACAAACTTGGATCATTTTTAGGGGGTCACTCTACGTGCCATTCATGACTTCGGGGCCAGGGGCAAATTGACAAGCAGGTTCTGCGGCTTGAGCCGGACCTTGCCGGCGGCGGTCATGCAGAGCGCCAGATAGACCGGACGGCCGGCGATGTCTGCGCGCATAAGACTAGCGTCCCGGAATTCGAGCCGGAATAGTGACAATAGTCGTCTCATGCGCTCTTCAGAGACCTCTTTGTCGTTATAAAGATCATTAAGCAAAGCCGAAGCATCGGCGTCGAGTCCGATGTGCCAGACCCATTTGTCGTCACTGATTTCCTGCACCGGGTGGATGACGACGTCGGCTTCGAGAAAATGGGCGATCCAAGCCTCAAGCACCCGGCACAGGGCATCGAGGCCGGGGCGTGTGAACGAGATGTCGAGCACGATGTCGTGGAGGCCACTGCGCCTCCAATAGATGTCCGCTGTCTCCGGCTGCAGAACGTCCAGCTCGATCTTCTTGGCTCCGATTCCACTCTCGACCAGGAGTTTGCCGAGGCTGCCGAACCCACCGGTCGAGCCGAGCATGTCGACGGTCTCCGTATCGCCGAGCAAGATAGCACCGTCCTGGATGGTGGCGTTCTGCTGTCGGAACAAAAGCTCCGCCGCACGCGCCTGGAACGGGTCGGACAGGCCGTCAAGTACGTTACGCAAAACCACATGCACCATCTGGTCGAGGAACAATGGTATCAGCGTCACATCACCCGAACGAAAGGTATTCAGATAGCATGCCTCGACGGTGCCGGCGTGGAGAAGCCGATCGCGGAAATCGAGGACGACGGCGTAGTTCTCACGCGCGTCAGGATCTGGGAGGGAGGCAAGGTCGGTTGGCGATACAAGTGCGCGCGGGTCGTCGAGCAGGCGCGTGTGAAGGGCGCTCTCGACGGCAAAGCATTCGACATCCGGCAACAGTTCCGGTCGGCCGTAATAGGCGCGCAGGAAGTCGTCGGTCACGGCCAAGTGGCCGGCGGCGTCACGGGTCAGAAGGCTGAAACCCGAATTGGGCCAGAAATCTTCAACCCCGTTGGAGATGGCGTCACCCTTTTATATGGCCGCTGATTTCGGAGTGCAGCGGCTTGGTTTCCTCGAATATGCGCTTCTTTTCGTCAGAGGCGGGTTCCTGATATTTTTGTTTCCAGTCCTCGTAAGGCTTCCCGTAAACAATCTCGCGGGCCTCGTCGTAAGACATATCGACGCCGTTCTCAGCTGCTGCCGCCATGTACCATTTGGACAGACAATTACGGCAGAACCCGGCTAGGTTCATGATGTCGATGTTTTGGACGTCAGTGCGTTTTCTCAGATGTTCCACGAGACCGCGAAAGGCGGCGGCCTCAAGCTCGGTGCGTATTTTGTCGTCCATCATTCCTCCCCGAATCGGTCGCTCTTCGATTGTTGTCTATATAAGCCGCGGCAACCGCCACTAAAAGGGGAGAT
Source organism: Alphaproteobacteria bacterium MarineAlpha3_Bin4 (assembly GCA_002938045.1). Lineage (GTDB taxonomy): Bacteria > Pseudomonadota > Alphaproteobacteria > Rhodospirillales > Casp-alpha2 > PTLJ01. The sequence goes on along the minus strand of PTLJ01000021.1, from coordinate 10,288 downwards.
GGTCGCACGCGCCGGACGAGTTTAATATTTGATGGCTCGCCAGCCGATGTCCCGGCGACAGAAACCCTGCGGCCAATCGATTGCATCGACGCCTTTGTAGGCGAGCTTTTGCGCTGCCTTTATGGTCTTGGCGCGTGCCGTAACGCCGAGCACCCGGCCGCCGTTGGCGATGATTTTACCGTCGGACTCCTTGGTCCCAGCATGAAACACGAGGACGCCCTCCTCAGTTGCCGCCTCTAGACCGCGGATCTCGGAACCCGTCATATAGGCACCCGGATAACCCTCCGCCGCCAGCACCACCGTCAACGCCGCATCTTTGTGCCATTCTAGCTCAATCTCGTCCAACCATCCTTCGGCACAGGCCAACAGTATCTCGAGCGCGTCAGATTTGAGCCGCGCCATCATCGGCTGGCATTCCGGGTCACCAAACCGGACGTTATATTCAACCAGTTTTGGGCCGTCGTCTGTAATCATTAGACCCGCATAAAGCACGCCATTGTAAGGCATGCCTTCCTCCGACATAGCGCAAATGGTTGGCGTGATGATCCGGTCCATGATCGCTTGCGTCAACGCATCATCGATAATCGGAGCCGGCGAATACGCGCCCATGCCGCCGGTATTGGGACCTACGTCACCGTCGAAGGCTGCCTTGTGGTCTTGGGCGGTGACCAGGGGCTTGGCACATTTGTCGTCGACAAGCGCGAAAAAGCTCACTTCCTCGCCGGTCATGAATTCCTCGATCACGATCTCGTCGCCGGCTTCTCCGAAGGCCGTTTCGGTCATGATGTAGTCGATTGCCGCGTAGGCCTCGTTCTCGTTTCGACACAGGATCACTCCTTTGCCGGCAGCAAGGCCATCGGCCTTGACGACGATTGGGGCGCCCTGGATGCGGATATATTCCTTGGCCGCGTCAGGCTCGTCGAAACGAGCGTAGTCAGCGGTCGGGATGTCGTGGCGCGCACAGAGATCCTTAGTCATGCCCTTGGAGCCTTCGAGCCGCGCCGCTTCCGCGCTCGGACCGAAGGCCTTAATACCGGCTGCCTCCAAGCGATCAACGAGACCCGCTACCAACGGCGCCTCGGGTCCAACGATGACAAAATCGATGCTGTTCTGCTTGGCGAAACGGACAATCCCGTCCAGGTCCATAGCGTCGATATTGACGCAATTGGCGACTTGATCGATACCGGCGTTTCCAGGCGCACAATAGAGCGCGTCGCAACGGGGGGATTTGGCTATGGCCCAGCAAAGAGCATGCTCGCGTCCGCCTGATCCGACCATCAAAACTCTCATCAATCTGTGCACCTATGATAGTGGATCGGTTTTTGTTTTATATCCACTTTGTATCATACATACTTTAAACATGATCAGCGGCCCTTCCAGCAAAAACACGGCCCACAATCTTCCTGTTCTAAGCGTCTCCGAGATTTCCGGCGTCCTAAAACAGACCGTCGAACAGGCATTCCCGCGTGTCCGAGTTCGTGGCGAATTGTCTGGCTTCAAGCGCGCCGCGTCTGGGCATCTCTATTTTTCGCTCAAGGACAAAGACGCTGTCCTCAATGGGGTCTGTTGGCGCGGCACGGCTGGACGTCTGGAGCTTGCACCCGAAGACGGAATGGAGGTTGTCGCCACCGGACGGCTGACGACCTACAGCGGACGATCAAGATACCAGATCGTCGTCGAGGCCATGGAACTAGCCGGCGAGGGAGCGCTGTTGAAGCTGCTGGAGGAACGCCGTCGGAGATTGACCGAGGAAGGTTTGTTCGATGTCGACGCCAAAAAGGAGTTGCCGTTTCTTCCTCACGTCATCGGCGTTGTTACGTCTCCGACCGGCGCCGTTATTCGCGATATTCTCCAACGTATCGCCGACCGGTTTCCGCGCAGGGTTTTGTTGTGGCCGGTTCTCGTCCAGGGCGAAGGCGCCGCCGAGCAGATCGCCGCTGCCATAAACGGCTTCAACGCGCTCAACCCACTGTCCCAACCTCCCCGCCCCGATCTCCTGATCGTCGCCCGCGGCGGCGGTAGTTTGGAGGATCTGTGGGCCTTCAATGAGGAGATCGTCGTTCGCGCGGCGGCGGCAAGCGAGACACCGTTGATCTCCGCCATCGGTCACGAGACCGACACGACGCTGATTGATTTTGCCGCCGACCGTCGCGCGCCGACGCCAACCGCTGCGGCAGAGATGGCGGTGCCCGTACGAACGGTGTTGCTGGCGCAGGTGATGGATAACGGGACGCGAATGATGAACGCGATCCACCGCACCATGGACGACAAACGAATGCAGCTGGAGGTATTGGTCCGCAATCTCCCCAACCTGGTCCGGATGGTCGAGGAATCGGGCCAGCGTCTCGACGATTGGATCGAGCGCTTGGGTTACGGGCTCCGCGTCGGCATGAATCAGCGCCGCAGCGACCTTATGGCCCTGACTGCGGCGATCAGAAAGCCGCAGCATTTGATCACCCATGCCCGCAGCCGTCTCACCGTTGAGACTCGGGCGATGGCGCAGACGGTGGCGGCGGGGTTTCGTGAACGGCGCGCTGAGCTAATGCGGGTTAGCGCGTTGTTGGAGAGTTGTTCCTACCAGCGGGTCCTTGAGCGTGGCTTTGTCCTTGTAACCGGCGGCGAAGACCGGACGATCTCTTCGGTCACGGAGCTAACACCGGGAGATCGAATAGCGCTGCGTTTCCACGACGGCAGAAGCCAAGCAACTGTCGAGCGGGTTGACGCCGGCAGTCCCAGCGGAGGCGTCGCAGGAAACCCTAGTAACCGCGCGACAAAGGATCGCGGCAGGAAAACGCGCTCACGTCAGAACAACCGGCAAGGGACGCTGCTTTGATGCGCGGGAACTCCTCCGCTTATTGCATTGCCCTTGCGGCCTCTCTTCTATTGGCTTCTGGAAACTCAACCGCCTTGCAGTTAAACGGCGCAAGAACTCAGGGCGGGCTTGTTATCGGCCGGGTGGCGCCGCGAGAGCGCGTATTCCTGGACAGCCGTGAGGTGCGGGTCTCGCCGGACGGAGTATTTCTGATCGGCTTCGGACGCGACGCGCCGTCGGAAGTAAAACTTTTGGTCCAGAACCGTGACGGTGTCCGCGTTGAAAAACGGCTTAGTATTTCCAAGCGGTCATACAAGGTGAGCCACGTCAATGGCCTTCCAGAAAGCAAGGTGACGCCGAAGCCGTCTGACATGAAAAAGATTCGCGAGGACAATGCGAAGATTGCCCGCGTCAGGAAGCTGGATTCTGCAGAGGCTCATTTCATGACTGGTTTCATATGGCCAGCCACAGGGCGAATCTCAGGTGTTTTCGGCAGCCAGAGAATTCTTAACGGCGAACCTCGCCGCCCTCACAACGGCATTGACATCGCTGCACCGCGAGGAACCCCTGTTGTTGCCATGGCGGAAGGGCAGGTAGCGCTGGCGAATTCAGACATGTTTCTCACCGGTAAGACGGTAATGATCAATCATGGGCATGGCTTGACCTCCATCTACATTCACATGGATCGTATCACAGTCAAGAGGGCCGATCTGGTTTCACGCGGTCACCAGATTGGCGCCATCGGTATGACGGGACGGGCAACAGGGCCGCATCTCCATTGGGGTGTGAGCCTGTTCAACACGAAGCTCGATCCGGCATTGCTTGTTGGTTCGATGGAAGGTGTTAATTGATTTGTTGCCGAAATCGGCTGCCTCATCGCTAATCGGACCAGCGATTGTGCAACCAGAGCCACTGCTCGGGCCGATCACGAACCCAGTCTTCTATGCAGGCGTTGACTTTGGTCATAAACGCGAAAACGTCAACTTGGTGATCGCCACTACGCTCAATCTCCATCGGCGGCAAGACCGAAATACGGAAGCGCGCGCCCTCGAGCCTTTCAATTCGGCAGGGCGCCACCGGACAATCGAACCGCAGAGCGAGTTCCGCGATGGCCGGTGCCGTCATTGCGTCACGACCTAAGAATGGAACTGGGATGCCGTCGTTCATCTTTTGATCGACCAGAATGCCAAGGTGCTTGCCATCCTTAACCGCCTGCAGCAGTTGCCGCGCGCCTCTTGCACCTTTCGGAATCAACGTCCCCTTAGCCGCAGATCGACGATAGGTATAGAGCCATTCTAAAAAACGGTTGTTGGCGGCCCGATAAACCAGATCCGAGGGCAACCCCCGTTGCGACATGCTTAGGGGGAGAATTTCCCAGTTGGCGAAGTGACCACTGAAAAGAATTCCCGGTTTTCCATCTTCGCGCAATTGCTCCACATATTCGTCCCCGATGAACTCGAAGCGGTCAGGTGAGCCACAGGTATCGAGACGACCCAGATGAACGTATTCAGCAACCGTGCGGCCGAGGTTATCCCACATGCCTGTGATAATTGCCGTGAGCTCGGTCTGCTCAATCTCGGGGAAGGTGCGTTTTAAATTCTTCACCGCCCGCTCGGAGACAGCCAATCGTGGCCCGAGCTTTTGACCTAACCACCCTCCGAGCGCCGAAGCTAAATCGAGGGGCAAGAGACTGAATAAAGCATAGCCTGCCGCTACGGCGACAGCCTGAAGCGGGTGCAGAATGAACCGGTTCAATAAACTCGGTGGGTGCGGCATGCGTTCGACTAATTCAGTGCGGTTCGGAGGACGTCGTCCAAGGCTGCTTCGTCTTCCCATTGCAAGGTGATTGTCAAGACCTCAATGCCGTCACGAGCCGTTGGGTCAATTCTGGCGGCATCCTTTTCGGTCGTTACTAGGACGGCATCGTTGCGACGCGCTTCTTCCTTCAGGCGCTTTATCTCATCGTTTCGAAAAGGGAAATGATCAGGATATGGGTGTGTAGCTTGAACATCGCACCCAATTTCCCTCAAAGTACGAAAGAACTTCTCGGGTCGGCCGATGCCGGTAAAGGCTATGATTGGTTCGACGGCGAAGGCCTCAGCCGGCTCTTCTGGCTTCATGTCGGCCCGCAAGCACGGCATGCCGACGTTTTCGGCATGCCGTCTAAATCCCGTTTCGTCGACGCCAATTACAACCACGGCATCAGCTCGCTTCAACGCATCGGCGGTTCGTTCACGCATCGGCCCGGCCGGGATTAGCCGTTGGTTTCCGAGGCCGTATTCGCCGTCGACGACCAACAGGGAAACATCCTTGCATACCGATGGGTTTTGAAACCCGTCATCCATTACGATGACTTCGGCGCCGTCGTCGACCGCGGCTCTGCACCCGGCCAAACGGTCGGCCGCGACCCAGGTTGGGCACAGGCGCGCCAATAACAAGGCCTCGTCACCCACATCCACGGCGCTATGGCGAGTTACCTCAACACGCAGTGGGCCGCGTTCCAGCCCTCCGTAACCACGGGTGAGAAAATGTGGTTTTTTTCCCTTGTCACACAGCCGAGCCCCCAGATCACGGGCGACGGGCGTCTTTCCTGCGCCTCCGGCGACGATGTTGCCGACACAAATAATTGGGACGCGGAGACGCGAGGGCTCGCCCGCCAATATACGTCGTAAATCAACGCCAATGCCATAAGCCCAGGCGGCTGGGGAGAATAGCCGAGGGAGCAATCCGTCCGTTTGCCAGAAATGAGGCGCTTGCATCGTCCTAGTTTCTCTCGTGGATAGCGTTAAGATAGCCAGTGAGCTCAGTAACCACGTTATCGAGAACTCCAGCCTCCGCCTCCGCAAAATCCCGTGCCTTTTCAGACAAAGTCGCGCGCAATTTATCATTGGAAAGCAGTCGCGCGACGGTGGCGGTCAAGGCGTCACCGTCGGGGGTCAGCTGAACGGCACCGGCATCGTTCATGCGTGCCGCAATCTTATCAAAGTTCGCCATATGCTTCCCGTGTAGAATGGCACAGCCGAGGCGGGCCGGTTCGAGCAGGTTCTGCCCGCCGAGGGGCACCAGCGACTTCCCCATGAAGACGACATCACAGAGACGGAAGAAAAGGCCGAGTTCGCCCATCGTGTCGGCGATGTAAACCTGGGTGTCTTTGTCAATGAGTTCGCCGGTGCTTCGCCGCGCAACCTTCGCCCCCAATGCGGTTAAGCGCTCGGCGATTTCCGCGCCCCGATTCGAATGGCGGGGAACGATAATCGTCAACAAACATTCAAATATTGTTGCGATTTCTTCATGAGAACCCCAGATAATTTCCTCCTCACCCGGATGAGTGCTCGCGGCAAGCCAGCATGTTCGTCCCGACAAGGCGGTTTCCAGTTCGGCTAAGTTTTCGGAGTTAGCCGGCAATGGTGGGGACGCAAATTTAAGGTTGCCGACACACTTGGATGATAGTGCGCCCAGGTGGCGTAACCGCTCAGCGTCCTCTTCCGTCTGCCCGAGGCAAAGGGTGAAGCGTTTAAGAATTTGTCGAATCAGGCTACGCAAGTTTTGCCATCCCTCGAACGAACGCGGCGAAATACGGCCGTTGATCAGGATCAGGGGGATATTCCGGTCCGAAACTTCGGTGATCAGGTTAGGCCAAAATTCGGATTCCGCCCATAACACGAGATTCGGGCGCCAGTGGTCGATGAACCGCCTCACGTAGGCCAACCGGTCGACCGGCACATACTGATGAATGACGTCACCGGAAAGCCGTTCCGCCATCAGGTGAGCCGAGGTAACAGTGCCAGTCGTCAGAAGAATCCGCAAATTCGGCCATTGGTCGATCAGTCTATCGATCAGGGACAACATAGAAAGGGATTCACCGACACTGGCCGCGTGAATCCAAATCACCGCGCCGGAGGGACGCAGGACTCCGGCGAATCCGAGGCGTTCCGTGAACCGCTCGCTATCCTCTTTTCCCTGTGCCTTTCGATAATGCAGATAACCGCCGATAGCTGGCGCGCCGAGGGTTGTGATGACCCGATATAGAGATAAGATCATGCTGCTGGCTCTTCTTCTGGTATCTCCGTTGCGATGTTCGGCGTCGGCTCGATCGGCCTTCGGCCACATAATCGATCAGCCTCTGCGGTAATAGCGTTCAAATTGTTTTCGATCCGCTGGCGCATTAATTCCGCCGTCGCCTCGTCTGCGTCACGGGCTAGATGGATGGGCTCGCCCCAAACAATAACACCGCGGCTGAATGGCCATGCGATTAGAAACCGGTCCCATGTGTCCAGCAATTGGCCGCGGTTGATACTGTAGGCTACCGGGATGACAGGGACGCCGGACAAGCGAGCGACGGTGACGATGCCGTTGTCCGCCCGCATTCTCGGGCCGCGTGGCCCATCCGGCGTGATTCCCACGCAATCGCCGGCGGCCAGAACCTTGACCATGCTCCGTAAGGCTCTGGCGCCGCCGTGACTCGACGATCCGACAACCGTCTCGAAGCCAAAGTAGCCGATGATGCGCGCGATTAGCTGACCGTCCCGGTGTTGTGAAATCAGCATGTGACTGCTCCGGCTACGGTCCCAAACATAAGGCATCATCAACAGCCTGCCGTGCCAGAAGCATAGGATGAAGGGCTTTCCCGCATTCCAGTATTCGGCGGGAATTTCCCCGCCAACCACGCGCCAGCGCCCAGTGAAATGAACCAAACGGATATAGCCGGCGCCGAGCCAGCAAATGAGCTGTCTGAAGGCATCCGATCGAACTATGGCTCTGACCGCCTTCAACGCGATGGCGCTCCCGCCCTTTTACGCTTCGACGGCAGCGACCAGTGGCTGACCCGAAGTTTCTTCTTCAAACTGCATCGCATAAAGACGCTTGTATGCGCCCTTTCTGGCCAGTAACTCGGCATGGGTGCCCTTTTCAACAACACGGCCTTGAACAATCACGTAAATGAGATCAGCGTCGACCACTGTCGATAGTCGATGAGCGATCACCAATGTCGTTCGGCCGCGCATCAACTCGCTCAATGCCGTTTGGACTTTCCGTTCGGATTCCGTGTCCAGCGCCGACGTCGCTTCGTCGAGAAGCAGCATGGGTGCGTTCTTGAGCATCGCACGCGCAATCGCTAGCCTCTGGCGTTGCCCACCCGAGAGTTTTATCCCTTGTTCGCCGACAATAGTATCGTAGCCGCTGCTTAATTGCTCAATGAATTCATCGGCCGCCGCGTGACGAGCCGCCTTGATGACTTCGTCCTGGCTGGCGCCACCACGCCCGTAAGCGATGTTGGCCGCCACCGTATCATCGAATAGTGTGATCTCCTGGCTAACCAGGGCAATGTTTGCTTGCACCGACTCCATCTTCACGTCGCGGATGTCAATCCCATCAATAGTAATGATGCCCGAATCGATGTCGTAGAACCTCGGGATTAAGTTCAGGATCGTTGACTTTCCGGCGCCGGAAGGACCGACGAGAGCGACCGTCTTGCCGGCCGGCACGTCGATCGTGACCCCATCGAGTGCTGGTTTATTCGGTTCATAGAAGAAACGCACGTCGTCGAGACGAATCGCCCCGACGACGTTAGTCAACGCCCGAGCGTTGGCTCGGTCGGTGATACGCGGTTTAACACCGAGCAATGCGTAGAGCCGTTCGGCACTGGCCAAGCCCTGTTGCAGGCCAGCGTTCAGATTGGCCAGGCGTTTCATCGGTTCATAGGCGAGCAGAAGTGCCGTGATGAAAGAGAAGAAAGCGCCCGAGTCCGTCTCGCCCTCGATTACCCGAGAACCGCCGTAGACGATGACCACGAAGACGGCAAGCCCGCCCAACGTTTCCATGATCGGACTCGACAGCGTTTGTGTTCTCGCCGCCTTCATATTGAGACGCCGAATGCGTTCGACAATCTCCGCAATACGGCCCGATTCATAAGTCTCCATGCCGTAGGACTTGACGATACGGATGCCCTGGAAGGTCTGCCCAAGCAGTGTCGTGAACAGACCCATCTCCTCTTGCGTATTGGTCGTGACTTTTCGTATGCGCCTGCCGATACGAACGATCGGGAAAATGGCAACTGGAAATATGAAAAACGCGATCAGAGCGAGGTGCCAATCCTGGATGAACATCACGACGACCAGGCCGATCAGGGAAAGAAAATCCTTGCCGATGCTGGTGATGGCATTCGACACGGCGTTGCGCATCTGATTAATGTCGTTAGTAAACCTGGAGATCAGCGTGCCCGACGAGCGGGCGTGGAAGAATGCCAGGTCCATATGTGCGAGATGGGCGTACAGCCGGTTCTGGGTATCGGCGATTATCCGCAATCCGACGAAGTTCATAAGCATCGCTTGGCCATAGTTGGCAAAACCTTTGATCAGAAACGTCGCCAACACGGCCAACCCGATTGGCCAAAGCAGGTCCTGGTTACGGTCGATGAAAACGTCGTTGACGACGGGTTTCATCAACCAAGCCGAAAAAGCGGTAGCGCTGGCCATCACCGCCATCAGGAGGATGGCCAGCATCAGCCATCCCGTAAAATGGCGAATATTTTCGCGCCACAGGCGGCGCATCAGTTCGGTCGTGGATCGGTGCCGACTGTCTGTGTTTTCTGTAAGTTTGATCAAGGCCTTACAACCCGTTTCGACATGCGGGACCATAACATGTGCCACGGATGGAACCAATGTTTGGCCAAAAACGGCACGCAGTTTCAGAGCCTACTTCCCAGCCACCGTCATGCCCTCGACGCAGAGAGTTGGTGCGTTCGTGCCAAAGCGGAACTCCAGATCGTTAGCCGCGGTGATGTTTGCAAACATATCGATCAAATTGCCAGCGATTGTAACCTCACTAACTGAATAGGTGAGTTCCCCCTTGTTGATCCAGAACCCGCTAGCACCACGGCTATAATCTCCCGTGACACCATTGACCCCCATACCGATCAGTTCCGTAACGTACATTCCGTTTTCTATCCCGTCGATTAGGTCTTTCGGCGAACATTCGCCTGGCGCCATATAGAAATTAGTTACTGACGGCGACGGCGGTGACGATGTTCCCCGGGTCGCGTGACCAGTAGTATCCAATCCAAGCTGGCGGGAAGATCTGAGATCGAGGATCCAAGTCGTTAGGGTGCCACCATCGACTACATCGTGTGGTTTTGTCTGGATGCCTTCGCCATCAAATGATTTAGACCGAAGCCCTCTGAACCGCAGAGGATCGTCGGTGATCGTTATTCCTTCAGCAAAAATTTTTTCGTTCAGTTTGTCGGCTAGAAAGGTCGTGCCTCTGGCCACTGCAGTGCCGCTGATGGCGTTAGCCAGATGACTGAGTAACGAGTTCGCGACGCGCGGGTCATAGACGATTGGCACTTGGGCTGAGTGTGCTTTTTGTGGGTTCAGCCGCCGAACCGCCTTTTCACCAGCGCTCGCGCCCAGCGATTCTGGCGATGGGAGGTCTTCGGCGTGTACGGCCGTCGCATATTCGTAGTCCCGTTCCATCGCCGTA
>PTLJ01000209.1 GCA_002938045.1 Alphaproteobacteria bacterium MarineAlpha3_Bin4 | reverse complement strand
GGCATGCGTCGCGGCAAGCGGGTCAAACAAGGCCAGATCATCGGCTACGTCGGAACCACTGGCCGCTCGACCGGCCCGCATCTGCATTACGAAATCCTGCGCAGTAGCGTGCAGACCAACCCGATGCGTGTCAAAATGCCGTCCGGACGCAAGCTAAAGGGCGTCGAGCTAACCCGTTTCCAGGCCGTGAAGACCAGCATCGACACACACTTCATGGCCTCGCCGACGGCCGCCAAGTGGCCGAACTCGCCAGCCACGCCTAGGGCGGGCTCAGGGTGACGCCGAGGTTGTCGAAGTCGGCGTGAGGTACGTCAGGCGGCTTCTGCCTGAATGCCGTTTATGGTCAAGCTGTCCACACCGGCCGACACCTTGACCGTCTCGCCGTCCTTGACCTTGCCTTCCAAGATCAACCCGGCCAAGGGGTTCTGCAGCACCGTCTGAATGACCCGCCTCAAGGGCCGGGCGCCATAAACCGGGTCATAGCCCTTGTCGGCGAGATGCGCCTTGGCTGCTGCGTCGAGTTCGATGGCGATGTCGCGCTCGGCCAGCAAGCGCTTCAAGTTCTTGAGCTGGATGTCGACAATACTATCCATGTGGTCTCGGAACAGACGGTGGAACAGGATTATCTCGTCGAGCCTGTTCAGGAATTCGGGCCGGAAGGCAACGCGCACCACCTCCATCACCGGTTCGTGCACCTCGGCGGAGTCGTGGCCCTCCTCCTGCGCGGCCAGGATCTCACCGCCCAAATTGGACGTCAAAACAATCAGGGTGTTGCGAAAATCGACCGTGCGGCCCTGGCCGTCAGTGAGTCGGCCGTCGTCCAATACCTGCAGCAAAACGTTGAATACATCTGGGTGCGCCTTTTCGACCTCGTCGAACAGGATGACCTGATAGGGTCGCCGCCGGACAGCCTCGGTCAGAGCCCCGCCCTCTTCATAGCCGACATAGCCCGGCGGCGCGCCAATCAGGCGCGAGACAGCATGTTTCTCCATGTATTCCGACATATCGATTCGGACCATGGCATGCTCGTCATCGAACAGAAACTCGGCCAGCGCCTTGGTCAGCTCAGTCTTGCCAACGCCAGTGGGACCAAGAAATAGGAACGAGCCGATCGGCCGGTTAGCAACCTGCAGTCCGACCCGTGCACGACGAACGGCATTGGCGACCGAGACCAACGCTTCCTCCTGGCCAACGACACGGGTACGTAGAGCATCCTCCATGTGCAGCAGCTTCTCACGTTCGCCCTGCAGCATCTTGTCGACCGGGATGCCGGTCCAGCGCGAGACGATAGCAGCGACGTGTTCGGAGGTTACCGATTCCTCGACCATGCGTGTGGTTTCGGCTTTCTCAGCCTTAGCGACCACTTCTTCTAGGCGTGGTATCAGGTCGTACTGCAGCTCGCTGGCTTTCTCCAGCTTGCCCTCGCGCATGGCCCGCTCGACCGCCAGGCGCGCTTTCTCCAGTTCCTCCTTGGCCTTGGTGGCGTCGGCCAGCGACGCTTTTTCCGATTCCCACTGCCTGGTAAGCTCGGCCGATCTCGCCTCCAGTTCGTCGAGCTCCGTTTCCAACTTCTGCAGGCGGTCCTTCGAGGCCGGGTTGTGCTCTTTCTTAATAGCTTCGCGTTCGATCTTCATCTGGATAATGCGGCGGTCGAACTCGTCAATTTCCTCGGGCTTGGAATCGATCTCCATCCTCAGCCGGCTTGCCGCCTCGTCAATCAAGTCGATTGCTTTGTCGGGCAGAAATCGGTCCGAGATGTAGCGGTTGGAGAGCGTCGCAGCCGAAACCAGGGACGCGTCTAGGATGCGCACGCCGTGATGGAGTTCGTACTTCTCCTTGATGCCGCGCAGGATCGAGATCGTGTCCTCGACCGTTGGCTCAGCGACAAACACCGGCTGGAAGCGCCTGGCCAGCGCCGCGTCCTTCTCCACGTGCTTTCGGTACTCGTACAAGGTCGTGGCACCGACGCAATGGAGCTCACCGCGGGCCAGGGCCGGTTTCAACAAGTTCGACGCGTCCATGCTGCCCTCGGCGGCGCCAGCAGCGACTATGGTGTGCATCTCGTCAATAAATATGATTATCTCGCCAGCTGATGCGGTGACCTCAGCGAGCACAGCTTTGAGGCGCTCCTCGAACTCGCCCCTGAACTTGGCGCCGGCGACGAGTGCGCCCAGATCGAGCACCATCAATTTCTTTTGCTTCAGATTTTCCGGTACATCACCTCGGATGATGCGCTGGGCTAATCCCTCGACAATGGCGGTCTTGCCAACGCCGGGCTCGCCGATCAGGGCCGGGTTATTCTTGGTACGGCGAGAAAGGACTTGAATCGTTCTGCGAATTTCCTCGTCGCGGCCGATGACCGGGTCAATGCGGCCTTCGGCAGCGTCCTCAGTTAGGTCGCGGGCGTATTTTTTGAGCGAGTCGTAACTATCCTCGGCCGTCGCCGTGTTGGCTGTGCGACCCTTGCGGTGGTCGTTGATGGCGCGGTTCAGGTTCTGCGGGCTTACACCGGTCTCGGCCAGCATCTTGGCCACCGGGCTGCTGGTCATCATCGCCAGCGCCAACAACAGCATCTCTGCGGTGACGTAGCTGTCGCCAGCCTTCTCCGCCAGTTGCTCGGCCTGCTCGAACAGCTGCGCAGTCTCCGGCGTCAGGTAAATTTGGCCGGCACCCGAGCCCTCAACCTTGGGTAGACCTTGGAGCTGGGCATCCACCGCCTCGAATGCGAGCGCCGAGGAGCCGCCAGCGGCGTCAATCAGGTTGGCCGCCAGACCTTCCGAGTCCTCAAGCAGGGTCTTGAGCACATGCAGTGGTGTAAGTTGCTGGTGATTAGATTTGAGCGCCAGGGCCTGGGCCGATTGGATGAACCCGCGGGCCCGCTCAGTGTATTTTTCGAATTCCATCGTCTAGCAACCTCTTTTGCGACCGGCCCACCCCGCCCCGCCTCTGCAGCCGCGGGGAGACCCTTCATTCTTCAAGGTTTCTTAGATTGATATGTTCCGGTAGGTCCATTTTACAAGCGTCTGCAGGGATTAATCGGTACATTGACTTGGCTGCGCCTGGGGGCGATGGTGCCGGACATGACGGGCAGAGTTGAAAAAATCTACCGCTATCCGGTCAAAGGTCTAAGCGCCGAGGCTCTAGACAGCGTTGCCCTGGCCGAGGGCCAGGCGCTGCCCAACGACCGCCGCTTTGCGCTCGCGCTCGGTTCGACGCCCTATGACCAAGCGAAG
>PTLJ01000208.1 GCA_002938045.1 Alphaproteobacteria bacterium MarineAlpha3_Bin4 | reverse complement strand
CTGCCTCTGCGCGGCACGAGTTTCGAGGGTGCCCAACCGGTAGTCGACATCGCTGACAAGCTTATCGAGACGTTGGTTAATCTCGTTGATGCGGTGGTTCAGTTCTTCCATGCTGCCGGTGGCAGCCCGCAGATCGGTCTCCAAGTCGGACAGACGGACGCCGAATCGCGCGATCGCCGGGCCGGTAACGTTACCGGGCAGCAGCGCCCTGGCAGCTGCCGCCGGAACTGTCGCTGACGTCGCGCCGCGGGAAATCTGGATATTGAGCGTGCGGATATCGCGTTCCAGCCGTTCCATGCGGTCGAGTAGCGGCTTAATTTCCTGCGCCGTCACAGCCGACGCCACCAGCATCGCTGCGCTGAGAACGATCACGACTGTCACTGCCCGAGGCGTACAGTATCGAGACCAAAGTTTCATCGCACCCCATTCCAAATTAATTCCCACTGCCAGCCTGCTAGGGCCGGCGTAAACCAAAGGGTGGCCGGCATTCTAGGCAAAATTAAGGCGCCTACCCATCCTGGCAATAGCCGGACGGACAGGCGCCATAATACTGGTAAAGGTCGGCGCTGTTAGCTGCCAGCACCCGCAACAACGGTTACGGCGCGACGGTTCTGCGACCAGGCGGCTTCGTTAGCACCCAACGCGACCGGACGCTCCTTGCCGTACGAGATTGTTTTGAGCCGGTTCGGGTTGACACCAAGTGCGACCAAATGATCCTTAGCCGCGTTCGCCCGTCGTTCGCCAAGACCGAGGTTGTAATCACGGGTGCCGCGCTCGTCGCAATGCCCCTGAATGGCAATCGTCACTGACGGGTTGGCCTTCATCCAAGCGGCTTGCTTATCAAGCGTCGCGCGGGAAATCGAATTGAGATCATACTTGTCGAACCCAAAGAACACACGATCTCCGACATTAACGACCAAGTCCTCTTGCGACCCCGCTTTAATGGCGGCGACTTGGCCGCCCAAGGGTGTGGTGAAGGTTTCCGCGGGCTTTGCGGCTGCGGCACCGGCACCGCTTGCAGCGCCGGCATCTTCCGAGGCCGTCTCGCAGGCACTGATCAGCGCCATGGCGGCCAGGATGCCCAGAATCTTAAATCGCATGAAATTCTCCCCTTCGCCGGGATTCAGCTGCAGAAGATGCCACTGAACACAGCGAAATTAACGACTTGGCCAGTCTCGACCGTCAACTGTGTATTATAGGTTAAAGTGCACAATTCCAAGTTTTATTTTGCCTTAAAGGGGTTGAATCGCAAAGATATTATGCGCTCGTCACGGAATCACGGGTGACCACGCTGGATCCGAGGCATCGACCGGGGTCACAATTTCGCGTTCGTTATGTCCGGTGAGATCGATTGAATACAGTCTTGATCTGCCGCCCTTGCCATCGGCGGACGTGGGCGACTGGCGGAAATACATCAAAACCCGGCCGTTTGGGGCCCAGGTCGGCGCCTCGACGAGAAAGTCCTCAGCCAACAGTCTTTCGCCCGAGCCGTCGGTCCGCATGACGCCGATGAAGAACCGCGCCCTGTGAATCTTGGTAAACGCGATCAGGTCACCGCGCGGCGACCAAACCGGCGTCGCATACCGGCCCTTTCCGTGACTGATTCGGCGCACGTTGCCGCCATTGGCGTTCATGACGTAAAGCTGCTGTGTACCGCCGCGGTCCGAGTTGAAAGCGATCTGTAAACCGTCGGGCGAGTAACTGGCCGAGGTGTCGATAGCGCTGTGGAACGTCAGTCGTTTGACCACTCGGGTCCTCAGATCCATGGTGTAGATCTCCGAGTTGCCGTCCTTGGCCATGCTCATGATCACCGATTTTCCGTCCGGCAAGAAGCGCGGCGCGTAGGTCATGCCGGGAAAATCACCGAGCACCTCTTGGCGGCCGGTGTCGATGTTGAAGATGTAGACCCGGGGCAAATTGCCAAAATACGAAAGATAAGTGATTTCCTGCTGGTCTGGGGAAAACCGAGGCGTCAGCACCAAATTGCTACCATCGGTCAGAAAGCGGTGGTTATAGCCGTCCTGGTCCATGATCGAGAGGCGCTTGATGCGTCGGAGATGCGAGCCGCTCTCGGCGATATAGACGATGCGGGTGTCGAAATAGCCGTCCTCACCAGTGATTCGCTTATAGGCGGCGTCGGCGATAATATGGGCGACGCGCCGCCAGTTTTCGGGAATCGTGAAATAGGCTACCCCCACCATTTGCTGCTCTGCGAACACGTCCCAGAGCCGGAACTCGACCCGCAGCCGCCCATCGGAAACAATCTCGACCCGCCCCTGGATCATCGCCTGAGCGTTGATCAGGCGCCAATCGCCGAACCTGGGCAAGGTTTGCATAGTGGCTTCGCTCTGAATGAAAGACTTCGGGTCGATCGGCCGAAACAGGCCGGAGCGTTCCAGGTCGGCGGCGATAACGCGGGCGATGTCGCGGCCGTAGCGGACTTGGGCATCGGTCGCGCCGACTAGGTCTGGCACTGCGATCGGCAGCGGCTCGATCGTTCCCTGGGTGATGTCAATTCGCAGTTCCGCCGCCGCCGACCCGGCCCCGCCGATCACGACGACCGTCGCCAGCAACCACACCCAAGCGAGCCGAGGCTTGCTGGCCTTGCGTCCCTTCGACGCCATCGTCAAAACATGTCCCTGGGATTGAAGTTGAGAGTCATCGTCTGCCAGTGCTCGTATTTGTCCCGAGGCAGCTTGAGCGGATTGCATCTCGGATTCAAGACCGCTCTTCTAGCCGATTCCGCCGACGCCCGAAAGAATGGATCGTCGTGCAGACGCGCCGCATCTACTACCCGCGCCTCGCGGACAGTCCCGTCCGGATTCATGATCACGGAAATTTCGATTACAAGGTTCTCCGCGTCCCTGGCCCCGGCCGGAAGGTTCCAGCATTTGCGAAACTGTTGCCGGACCAGGTCGATTTCGCTGATCGCCAAGGGTCGCGACGGATTGTGTTTTCTTGATGGCGAGGCGAGTGCTTGGGCGATCTGGTCCTCGAACGACAACGCCTTCGGCTCGGGCTTCTTCTTTTTTGTCTTCTCCTCGTCCTTCGGACGCGGCGCTTGGCGCTTGATCTCCTCCAGTGTCTTGAGCACCGATGCGAAGGCGTCCGGCGGCTTCGGCTTTCGCCGCGGCTTGACCCTGGTTAGCTTCGGCGGCGCCGGCTTGGCTTGCGGCTCGGGCTTTTTCTCCAGCTTTGGCTCCAGTTTCGGCTCTGGCTCTGGCTCTGGCTCTGGCTCTGGCTCTGGCTCT
>PTLJ01000207.1 GCA_002938045.1 Alphaproteobacteria bacterium MarineAlpha3_Bin4 | reverse complement strand
GGCCAGCGCGGGGTGCTGTTGATGCAGTCATCTGGTGTTGGCAACTGTATCAATATGTTAGGGCTGACGCAGTCTTGCCGCTTTCCTTTGCTGATTATCGCCACCATGCGCGGCCAATGGCAAGAGTTCAACCCTTGGCAGGAGCCGATGGGTGCCGCCGTTCCCGCCGTGCTTTCGGCAATGGGGGTCGGCATCCATGAGGTAGATCGTCCGGAACATGTCGGGGGAACCGTTCAAGACGCAGCTGTCGCGGCGTTCGCGGGTAAAAAGGCTGAAGCGGTGCTGCTGCACCAGAAGCTGATGCCGGTGAAGACGTTTGGGAAATGAGCAATGGTTGAATCCGCTGACGAGAGCTATCCGCTGAAGCGGCGCGACGTAGCTAGGGCGCTGCTGGCCGAGCGTAACGACATGCTGGTCGTTGCCGGTCTCGGCTCAACCGCCTGGGACGCAACAGCGGCCGGCGACCACCCACTGACATTCCCGCTGTGGGGTGCGATGGGGGGTGCGGTGACCATCGGCCTTGGCCTCGCCTTAGCTCAGACCAGCCGCCGGGTGTTGGTGATCACCGGCGACGGCGAGATGCTGATGGGGCTCGGCTCGCTGGCGACGGTGGCGGCGCAGGCGCCGGTCAACTTGGTAGTCTGCGTCTTCGACAATGAACGCTACGGCGAGACCGGTATGCAACTCACCCATACGGCGATGGGCGTCAGCCTGACCGAAGTCGCCGCCGCCTGTGGCATCCGGATCACCGGCGATGTTCGTAGCGAGGATCAATTGGCTGAGGCGTTGCCGGTTATACGAAATGCGGTGGGGCCGGTTTTCTTCAACATCAAGGTCCGCGCAGAAAAGCTGGATTTCGTGCTACCACCGAAGAACGGTGTCGAACTTAAGGAAAGATTTCGCTTGGCCTTGCTGGACGATGGCGCCACGGATTAAAAGAAACGAGCGTTCCGGGAGGATATGATGGAAAAACTGGAAAAACTGCAGATGTACGTAAACGGGGAATGGATCGATCCAGCCTCCGGCGAGTGGTTTGAATCCTATAACCCCTTCACGGGCAAACCCTGGGTGCTATTCCCGCGCGGCGGCGCGGCCGACGCCGAACGCGCTGTCGAGACGGCGAAAAAGGCCTTTAACTCCGGCGAGTGGCCAAAGCTGAATGCAACCCAACGCGGCCAACTGTTGCGTCGTCTCGGTGACTTGGTCGCCGAGAACGCCGAGCACCTGGCGGAACTGGAGGTCCGTGACAACGGCAAGCTCTATGCCGAAATGAGCATGCAGCTCAAGTACGTGCCGCAGTGGTATTATTACTTCGGCGGTCTCGCTGACAAGATCGAAGGCCGGGTGCTGCCCATCGACAAGCCCGATCATTTCACCTTCACCAGCCGCGAGCCCTTAGGCGTCGTCGTCGCCATCGTGCCCTGGAACTCGCCATTGCTGCTCACCGCCTGGAAACTAGCGCCTGCGCTAGCTGCTGGCAACACGGTGGTGGTTAAGCCAAGCGAGTTCACATCAGCCTCGACACTTGCCTTTATCAAATTGATTGAGGAGGCAGGTTTTCCACCTGGCGTCGTCAATGTAGTCACCGGTTTCGGCCTCGACGTCGGAGAGCCTCTGGTCACCCATCCGGATGTAGCCAAGGTTGCTTTCACAGGCGGCGTGCTCTCGGGGACAAGGGTCTACGAGAAAGCAGCCGCTGGTTTGAAGAAAGTCAGCCTGGAACTCGGCGGCAAGTCACCCAACATTGTCTTCGACGATGCCGACATTGACAATGCCATCAAGGGTGCTATCTCCGGCATCTTTGCAGCCACCGGCCAGACCTGCATCGCCGGGTCCCGGTTGCTAATTCAGGAATCGATTCACGACCAGTTCATGGATAAGCTGGTGGCGTTTGCCAAGACGGCAAAGATGGGAGATCCGATGTCGCTCGAAACTCAGGTCGGTCCGGTCACCACCCATCCGCAATATGAAAAGATCCTTAGTTATATGGATGTTGCCCGTGAAGATGGCGCTGAATGTGTCCTTGGTGGCGGCAAGGCAGAACGGCCCGAATGTGGTGATGGTTGGTTTGTTGAACCAACCATCTACGACGGCGTCACTAACGATATGCGCATTGCTCAGGAAGAGGTGTTCGGTCCGTTGCTTTCGGTGATCACGTTTGAAGACGATGACGAGGCTGTCGAGATCGGCAATGACGTCGTTTATGGCCTTGCAGCTGGAATTTGGACCAGTTCAATCCGCCGCGCCATCGATATCTCGGCCCGCGTCAAAGCTGGCACTGTCTGGGTCAACACCTACCGGGCGGCTAGCTTCATTGCGCCGTTTGGCGGCTACAAGCAGTCGGGCCTCGGGCGTGAGAACGGCCAAGAGGCGATCAACGAGTATCTGCAGACCAAGACGACTTGGATCTCGGTGGCGACGGAAACGCCCAACCCCTTCGTCATGCGCTAGCCGGTGACGCGAAGGGCTCTCGTCACTGGCGCTTGCGGCGGTATTGGCCCTTGCGCCTTGCACTTGGCAGCGTACGCCGGGCACCTCATGGTGCAAGACGGTGAGTGGTCAAACGAGGTCTGTTGAACAGTCTCTCTAAATGAGGTTTTTGAAGTTGTCGTAGAGGCGCTTGGCGTTGGTTCGGAATGTCGGCAAGTTGTCGTTCATCTCGGTTTCCAAACGTGCCAGCGCGCCTTTCCCAAGCGTCTCCTCCAACGCCTTCTCATAACTAGGCACGCAGCCCCACTGCGGCACCGTGTCCTTGGTTGGCTCAAGGTGGTACTGAAAACTGTAGGCCCGCTCACCGACCCGCATCGCTTGTACTGCGCAGATAGGCGACGACACCAATACTTCGGCGCCTGGGGGCGTCCGAGTTACTTCGGCTTCGTGCCATTGTAGGCAGGGGCCAACGGGCGCGAAGCCGGCAAGCACCGGATCTGCCTGCCCCGCGGGTGTTAATTCGACTTCGAGGATGCCGACCTCTGGTGATGTCATCAAACCGACTTCACCGCCAAGTGTATCGGCAAGTAGTTGGTGGCCAAGGCAAAGGCCCAAGAACGGCATCTCGCGCTTGACGATAGCGTCGCGGATCGCCGCCTTCTCTTCGCGGAGCCATGGATACTCGTCTTCCTGCCATACGTTCTGTGGTCCGCCCATCACCCATAATGCGTCGTAGCCGTCCAACGATGGGATTGTTTCGCCCTCATCGAGTTCGACCGTGGTACATTCAACACCGTCCTTGGCCATAAACTCTCTGAATACTCCTGGGTG
>PTLJ01000206.1 GCA_002938045.1 Alphaproteobacteria bacterium MarineAlpha3_Bin4 | reverse complement strand
GTCCGGCCTTGGTCAGCGCGTGCTTTAGAGCACCGACAATGAGCCCACGCACGAGGCCGGAATCGCGAAACCTCACCTCGGTTTTGGCCGGGTGCACGTTGACGTCGACCATCTCTGGCGGCAGGGTCAGGAACAGCGCTACAAGCGGATAACGGTCGGATGCAAGGAACTCCCGGTACGCACTCCGGAGCGCGCCGATCAGCAGACGATCCGAGATCGGTCGGCCGTTGACGAACAGGAATTGCATTGCTCCGTTGCCGCGGTTGAGTGTCGGCAATCCGGCGTAACCAGTCAGTCGCATTCCCTCGCGCTCGGCATCGATGGCGCTCGAATTGTCGGCGAACTCGCGGCCGATGATCTCGGCGAGACGGTCGAGCCGGGCCACAAACAACTCGCCTGGAGACGGCGCCAGTTTAAGCAGCTTGCGCGAGCCGTCGCTCAAAGAGAATCCAATCGCCGGATACGCCATGGCTAGCCTACGCATCACCTCGAGACACCGGTTCTGCTCCGTCCGCGCCGTCTTCAGGAACTTGAGCCGCGCTGGGGTGGCGTAGAATAGGTCGCGCACTTCGACCCGGGTGCCACCGCCGAGCGCCGCCGGCGCTGGTGCCTGCTTGTCGCCGCCCTCGACGCGAATTGACCAAGCGCCGTCCGCGTCCTTGGCGCGGCTGGTGATCTCCAAGCGGCTGACGGCACCGATCGAAGGCAGGGCTTCGCCTCGAAAGCCCAAGCTGCTGATCCTGATTAGGTCGTCGTCGGGGAGCTTCGAGGTTGCGTGGCGCTCGCAGGCGAGGTTGAGTTCCTCAGCTGTCATTCCACGACCGTCATCGACGACCGAAATCAAACCGCGGCCACCATCGATAACGACGACGTCGATACGACGGGCGCCTGCATCGATGCCGTTCTCGACCAGTTCCTTTACTGCCGCGGCGGGGCGCTCGACGACCTCACCGGCAGCAATTCTGTTGACGACATACTTGGGTAACAGGCGCAAAATCATCCGTCTTCCTCCCTCAGCCGTTTGAGATGGTCGATCAACCCATTGGTTGACGAATCGTGGCCGCTGGCGGTGTCCACGCTCGTCAGTTCGGGCAGGATGCGCTGGCTCATCTCCTTTCCCAGCTCGACACCCCACTGATCGAACGAATTGATGCCCCAGATCACACCCTGGACAAACACTTTGTGTTCGTAAAGCGCCACTAACATACCCAATGTCCGCGGGTTGACTCGCCGGACGACGATCGAGTTGCTTGGCCGGTTACCGGGGAAGTTGCGATGGGGCTCGCCGGTCGGAGCCGCGCGCCCCAGCATCAAGGCTTCGCTCTGGGCCAGGAAGTTGGCCAGCAGCTTGGAGTGGTAGTTATCGAGACCATTGTCGGATTTAGCGGCGGCGATGAAATCGCAGGAGACCAGGTCTGATCCCTGATGCAGCAACTGGTAGAATGTGTGTTGGCCGTCAGTTCCCAACTCGCCGAAGATTACCGGCGCCGTGGTACCAGAGACGGCGACGCCGTTCCGAGTCACGTTCTTGCCGTTGCTCTCCATCTCCAGCTGCTGCAAGAACCGAGGCAGGTGACGGAGGCGGTAGCCGTAGGGCAGGATCGCATGGCTTCGGGCTCCGAGGAAGGTGGCGTTCCAGACGCCGATCAGCGCCAGAATAACCGGCAGGTTCTGTTGCAAGGGTGCGGCGACAAAGTGTGCGTCCATGGCATGGGCACCTGCGAGAAAATCCTCGAAGCGCTCCATGCCGATGACAAGCGCAAGGGGCAACGCAATTGCCGAGGTTGCGGAATAACGTCCACCGATCCAATCCCAGATCTCGAACACGTTGCCGGGTAAAATGCCGAAGGCCTCAGCCGCGGTACGCTCGGCGGTCACGGCGGCGAAGTTTTGCGACACTGCCTGATCGCCGAGCGCAGATGTCAACCAGGCTTTTGCGGTTTTGGCATTGGTCATCGTCTCATCCGTTGTGAAGGTCTTCGACGCCACGATTACGAACGTCGTTTGCGGTTCGAACACGGCCAGAAGCTCCATCAGATGAGTGCCGTCGACGTTGGAGACGTAATGCACGTGGGGACCGGTGGCGTAAGGCGCGAGGGCAGCCGTCGCCATCTGCGGACCCAGGTAGGAGCCGCCAATGCCGATGTGGACAATGTTTGTCCAGCCGCCGTTGCGGATCGTCGTTTGCAGGGTGCGCATGCGGTGGATCTCGCCTGCTGCTCGGGCCGAGGCCTCGCTTGGTGTTAGCTCGCCTGAGGGGTCGCGCAGCGCGGCATGAAGGACGGCGCGGTCTTCGCTAGTGTTGATTGTGTCACCGGCGAACATGCGTCGGCGCCAATCCTCGATGCCAGTGGTAGCGGCGAGATCCATCAGTAGGCCAAGTGTCTCTTCGGTGACCCGGTTTTTGGAATAATCGAGCAAAAGGTCATCGAGGTGGGCCGAGAACCGTGCAAAACGATTCGGGTCGTTGGCGAACAAGTCGCGCATATGGACTTCGACGATCTGGTCGTTGTGGGACTCCAAAGCTTCCCAGGCGGACGAGATTTGTGCAGAAGTCATCGACGGAACAGGCGGCTAGAAATGCGATAATGTGTTTCGGGCACAGCTAAGAATACCAGACTCACCGACCGGCAACTAGGGTGCGGACGCAGAAAGAAAACAACCACCGGTTGGGCGCCTATTGCGTCGACGTCACGCCTTCCGGCTGGCCGACGACCACCGTCACCAAACGCTCAATGCCCTGGCGCTGCTGTAGCCGGAGGGCGGGGAGACCAAGCGCTACCAGGCCGCGACCGTGCTATGGAGCGGCATGCACGGAATTTGCTTAATGGCGGTGACCGGAAAACTAGGCATCATCATCAGCTAAAGCGCATCAGCGATGATCAATCTCTTAATCGTAAACTTTATCGAAAAACTCAAGTGTTGATAAGACGCCCGCTCAGAAATTGAACGGGTTCTTCTTCTTGCGCTTGCGTTTGACTGCGGGTGTCTCGCCCTCGTTGATGGGTTTGCCGAGCGCTTGGGTTCCGAGAATTCGCTTCTGCTCCTTTTCGGCGTCGACAACGGTACTGGGATCGGGCGGGTTATCGACCCAGAAAATCAGCTTGTCGACGAAGCGTCTGTCCTCCTCGGCCAGCACCGAGGTTTCCTTGTTAATCGTATTGCGGATGCTGGGTTCGGCCCTGAGACTGCCGGTCTGCTGCAGCAACGCCTGGATGCCTGGACTGCCTTGCGTCTTTTCCTGTGTTTTCGCGACCGATTCGGTGCCCCTACCCAGGATTG
>PTLJ01000205.1 GCA_002938045.1 Alphaproteobacteria bacterium MarineAlpha3_Bin4 | reverse complement strand
GGACCTTCCGCCGGGTCGGCTTGAAGGGTTTTGATTTAATGTCTTTGGGCATTTCTTAAGATCCTCCCTATTATGTCTTAATTTCGGCCTGTAGGGATGTCTGCGTTTCGATTCGTCAGTTACCCTACAACAACGCTCTGAACGAGCGTTACATTATCGCAAACAGGTTCAGCCGTCATCTATCTGCAACAACGGGTCTCATTAAACAACACATCCCCTTGAATCTGTTTCTAACTGAGCCACGCATAAGCTCGGCGTTCTCAACTGAGAGATCTTCTGGTCAAAGACCAAAAATGCGGTTTTTCTAAAATTCTTTCTTAAAACACTAAATAAACTCAATCTCCGTGCGACAACGGTGTCTTTATAATCAACTACGACATTCCCGCGGTAAGTTAGGAAAATTCCCTTGACCTCCATCCCTATCATCGATTTTGCACCAGTTGCTGGATCTGATCCATGCGATATAAGCGACCTTGTAACGGCTATCGATTTAGCATGCCGAGACATAGGTTTCTTTGTGATAGAGAACCCGCCGAACGACGGCATGGTGACCGCTAGCGGTACCCGGTCAAATTCCAGAGAGTAGTCGTGTTACATTTCACTGCCAACCACAGTAAGCATGCTAGTCTTGCCAGCAAAACAAGGAGGAGGCATAGCCTGTCATGAGGTACTACCACACCATGGTCCGGGTCTCGGACCTGGACGAATCACTCGATTTCTACTGCAACAAACTCGGACTCAGAGAGTTGCGCCGTTACGACAGCGAAAAAGGCCGCTACACCAACGTCTTCGTTGCCGCCGAGGCGACACCGTACACGCCAATCGAGCTGACCTACAACTGGGACACGGAGAAATATACTGGCGGTCGAAATTTCGGCCACCTCGCCTTCCACGTCGACAACATCTACATGAAATGCCAGTCCTTGATGGCGGCCGGCGTGCCCATCAACCGGCCGCCGCGCGACGGCTATATGGCCTTTATCCGCTCACCCGACGGCATCTCCATCGAGTTGCTGCAGGACGGTGACGCGCTGCCGCCGGAAGAACCGTGGATGTCGATGGAAAACATCGGTGAGTGGTAACGCCAAGCCGAAAAATGCCCAGTCGCGCTAGCGTTTCCTGGACCTGCGCTTGCCAACGGCGGCCGGCGGCTTCTCATCGATATGGCCAAGCGTCGCCTCGATGTCGGCCTTTTCGGGCGCGCCACCGGGCGTGTAGCCCTTCAAGGCATTAGCCATAGCGCGCAGGTGGCCGGGCGTTGTACCGCAACAGCCGCCGATGATCCTGGCGCCAGCATCGAGCGCCATGCGCGCATAGGAGGCCATGATTTCATGAGTACCTGAATAGACAATCTCACCGTCCTGGAATTCAGGAATACCGCAATTGCCCTTGGCGACGATGATATCGCCTACGTTGGCGCTCCGCTTCAACCCCAAAACCGTATCAATCAGGGTCCCTGGCCCGACGCCACAGTTGGCGCCGAAAGCGAGCAATCCAATCTCGAGGCCGTGTGAATGGCCGATGGCCTCCTCCGGCGTAATTCCCATCATCGTCCGTCCGACAGTATCGAAGGTCATTGTCGCTACCACCGGCAAGCCGGTCTTGGCGGCGCCGGCTACGGCAGCGTTTATCTCTTCCTTTGACGAAATGGTCTCGATCCACAGAACGTCGACGCTGCCTGCGTTAAGTCCTTCGGCCTGCTCGGCGAACGCAGCCGCGCCATCGGCTTCCGAAAGCGTGCCGACCGGCTCGAAGATTTCTCCCGTCGGCCCCATCGAACCAGCGACCGCGACAGGGCGCCCGGCAACGTCCGCTACCTCGCGGGCGATGCGTGCGCCGGCCTCGTTGATCTCGCGGCACCGGTTTTGGTCACCGTGTAGAGCCAATCGGTAACGGTTGGCGCCGAACGTATTGGTAAGGATGATGTCGGCGCCGGCCTCGATGAAGCTCCGGTTCAGCTCTGCGACCCTGTCCGGATGCTCCAAATTCCAGAGGTCGGGGGCAGCGCCCGTCTCGAGCCCCATGGCGAACATGTTGGTCCCCGTCGCGCCGTCGGCAAGCAGGTAGTCTCGGGTCGCCAGCAATTCACTCAGTAGGTCGCTCATGTTTCGTTCCGTCTCCGTGCGGCCGATGATCTACGGTGCCGGTTGCGCCGTCGTCTGCCGACGCCGGCTTTCTCACGCCGTTGGTGCAGCCGTTCAATGATCTCCAACCGCTGTACGCTGTCGGTACTATTCCAGCGGGCAACTTCATCCCGGGTTCGCCAGCAGCCCTTGCAGTATCCTGTTTCAGAATCAATCTCGCATACACTGATGCAAGGCGATTCAACGTAATACGGTTCGTCCATCTTCAACTTTTCAATTACCAGCGGGTTACAGGCAGGTAATCGTAACCTCCTTAAAAATCAAGGCTATATAGCGACGTCATGGACTTACCACTGAAACTTGGCACCGCCGCGCCGGGCGACCACCAGGCCAGCGATTATTACAGCCGCCCCCGCCCACTGCCATAGGCCCAGCGGTTCGTTTAGAAACACCCAACCGAGAAACGCGGCGGCGAACACTTCGAGCACCATGGTTAACGACGAGAATGCCGTCGGCAGGTGTGCCAGCGCATAGGCAATCAGCCCCTGACCACCGACATGGCTGACCAACGCCAGTGCTACCAGCACTGCCCAGCCATAAAGGGTTACAGCGGTCAGTTCGCCTTCCCACAGCCACGCAATGGGCAGCAGGATGAGGGCCGTGACCACGGTGCTCCAAAACATCACTGCGGCCGTTGTCAAACGGCTACGGAGCCGGCTAACAGTGATTAGGTAGCCGGCAAAGAAAAGACCGGTAACGACGCCATAAACGTCGCCTAAGACCCGCTCGGGGCTAAAAGCAACGGTGTCCCCGATCAGGAGCACTGCACCGAAGATGGCCAGTGCCATGCCGGCAAGGAACCAGCCGCTTGGCCGCTCACCAAACAGCGCGAACATGCCAACAGTAACGTAGATTGGGGCCATCGTCGCCAGCAGTGTAGCGTTGGCAACTGTGGTATTCATTATCGCGAGGTGCCAAAAGATTAGATCGCCGGCGAAGAAGGCACCAGCCAGGGCAAGGATGGCGAACTCACGCGCATCGGCTGGCTGGTCGCCGCGGTCGGGCCTGCCATCGGACCGCCATGCGACCAGCACTAAAAGCGCCGGAACGGATAGGAAAACGCGGTGAAAAGCGGTGGCGATGGGCCCGAGATCGCTCAAGCGCACGAACAACGTCGACGCACCAGCGAACCAGGCGCCGAGCACCAAAGCGCAGAAC
>PTLJ01000204.1 GCA_002938045.1 Alphaproteobacteria bacterium MarineAlpha3_Bin4 | reverse complement strand
TGTAGATTTGTCGCACTTCGGGTTGCGGCACGATATTGCCGTTGGCATCGTAATGATGGTCAACGGCGGCCAGATAGTGAACCGTGGTATAGCGGTTGCCGATCAACTTAATGGTCGCCCAGATCTCGCGTTGGCCCCAGCGCTTGTCAATTTTTATCAGTGCTTCCTTGTAGGGGCCGTGCTTCACTTTATTGAGTTTGCGCCCACTCTTGGTCATCAAGCTACGCATGCCCCCTTTTTCAAAGTTAAGGCGGCTGGCGACCTGACCCAGGTCCCGGCTGAGCCTGCGCAGCTTTAACTCCTTGGCGATGGTCTCGTAGGTAACCTCGTCGGGCAGATCCTGACCATCCCATTTCTCCAGTATCTGCAAGGTCTTCGGCAACTTTTCGCTGAGCAGCGGATTATCAACGCTGTTGAACAGCATGTCGACAATCGGGATGAGGAATGAAATCAGGATGAATACGAACAGCGGAAGGACGAGCCCAAGAGCGCGAAGTCGGCGGAGGCGGTAAGCTTGGCTTAGCTTGGTTTTCAGTGGTACGCCGTCAGCGGCAAGAATCGTTCCACCGGCTGCAAGTGCTGCGGTGTCCTGTGGCATCGTTCGTTTCCGAAATTATGTCTTTTGAAGATCGTAACAAGCGGAAATTATAGAGAAGTAAGGGAGCGAGCAATGCCCGCTCCCTTACAAAGTTCGCCTTAACGTTACTTTGCCAACCAGGCGTTGAAACGCTCGTTCAACTCATCGTTATGGTCTGCCCAGAATTCGAAATTGTTCTGCAGGGCCGTCTTAAAGTTTTTGGGCGCCGTCGGCATGTGCGGCTTCATCTCGATACCGGTCTCGGCGTGTTTGGAGACCAACTTCGCTGCCGACTTACGGACCGGACCGTAGGAAATGTACTTGGCCTGGTCGGCGTTACGCTGAGTGTCAGTTGAATAGCGCACGAAGTCCAATGCGTTCTTCAGGTTCTTGGTGCCCTTCGGAATACCCCACAGATCGAGGTCCCAAACCTGGCCATCCCAAATAATGACGAATGGCTTCTTCTCTTTGTTCTGGGCGTTGAAGATACGACCGTTGTAGGCAGACACCATGACAGCCTCGCCATCGGCCAGCATCTGCGGCGGTTGCGCGCCGGATTCCCACCAGATCGTATCCCCCTTGATAGTGTCGAGCTTCTTAAAGGCACGGGCGACACCAGCTTCGGTTGCAAGCACCTCATAGACCTTGCCCGGGGCTACGCCGTCAGCCATCAGGGCCCATTCCAGGTTGACGCGAGGTACCTTGCGCAGCGCACGCGTTCCCGGAAACTTGCTGGTGTTGAAGAAGTCGGCAAGGGTCGAGGGCTGCGCGCCTGAGAACTTGGTCTTGTCAAAAGCGATAATCTGCGACCAGATAATCTCACCAACGCCGCACTCATGCAGGGTGCCAGGGATAAAATCGTCCTTGGCCGACGTACCGTCAGGCGCCGGCGGTAGGCTCGAAAGATCGATCCTTTCCAAAAGGCCTTCATCACAACCCTTTACCACGTCCGAGAGTTCCAAGTCGACGATATCCCAAGTCACATTGTTGGCCTTAACTTGCGCTTGAACTTCGGCGAGGCCGCCATTGTAGTCTTCGGAGTTGATCTTGATGCCGGTCTTCTTGGTATAAGGCTCGTAGTAGGCTTTGACCTGGCTTTGCGTATAGGCACCGCCCCACGACACAATCGTCAGGCTGTCTGCCTGGGCCGTGGTGACGCCGAAGAAAAGAACTCCGGCAGCGGCGATGGTGGAAATTTTAAGTATGTGCTTCATTGATAGTCACTCCCTGATTACAGTTACGTCTACGAACTTCAAAACGGTGCTGGGTGATTAGGCGGTTCTTTCTCTCCCTTATCGATGGATAACGGTCAAAAGCTGAGCCGATCACTCGTTTGTTCCGAGGCCCGATTTTGAGCGTCGAGCGCCCGGCAGTCTTCCATGGTCCAGCCAAACTTCGCCGTATCGCCTTCTTTTAACGCGACGTGATGGCCAGCGTTTGGAATCTTGACGATGAAATCATCGCGGCCGCAAACGCTGGCGCGCGTGCGGATATGGTCGCCAAGATAGATAAGCTCTCGAATTTTGGCATCGAAAAGGTTCGGAAATTTTCCCTCCGGTGGATTGACCTCAACCCTCTCGGGCCTAAGCGACAAAGTTGTGCGCGAGCCTGTACCCTCGATATTGACAGACAGTGCCTGCACTTCGCCGCCACCGTCAACCTCAACGGAGCAGGACGTGCTGTTAATGCTCTTGATTGAGCCCATTAGCGTATTGTTCTCACCGATAAACTGGGCAACGAAGGCGTTTTCTGGCCGCTCGTAAAGATCGTCCGGTGACGCCAGTTGCTGGATCACGCCGTCGTTGAATACGGCAATTCGGTTTGACATAGTTAGCGCCTCGGCTTGGTCGTGAGTGACGTAAACGATGGTCACGCCAAGGTTCTCGTGAATATGCTTGATTTCATATTGCATCTGCTCGCGTAACTGCTTGTCAAGTGCGCCGAGGGGTTCGTCCATGAGCACCAGCAGAGGATCGAAGACAAGCGCACGGGCAACCGCGACGCGCTGCTGCTGGCCACCCGACAGCTGCGACGGCCGACGACCGCCGAAGCCCCCGAGTTGTACCATGTCAAGGATCTTGTTGACGCGCTCCTCCGTCTCCGCCTTCCCCACCTTGCGCACTTCGAGCGGAAACGACAGGTTCTCGGCCACGGTCATATGTGGGAATAGGGCGTAATTCTGGAACACCATGCCAATGCCGCGTTTGTGCGGCGGCACGTTGTTAATCGGCTGATCGTCCAGGTAGATTTCGCCGTGGGTGGCGGGCTCGAACCCAGCCAACATCAACAAGCACGTGGTCTTACCCGACCCGGACGGGCCTAGCATGGTCAGGAATTCGCCGCGGGCGACGTCTAGATTGAGGTCTTTTATGACAAGAGTTTCTCCGTCATAGCTTTTCTGTACCACCGTGAAACGCACAAGCGGATCGTTCAATTCCGACATGGCCGTTATCCGTCCCTGTCTGTTTCCGGTCGATCGCTAGCGCGGCACCTGGTTTTATTTATTCCTACTCCTAGGTTACCCTAAAATTGAGCAGCCTCCGCTAGCGGATTGTAGTTAACATGGTTTTTCCGGAAAAAAAAACCGATAAATCGAGGCTTTGTGAGGATTACGCTCCGATCCGTGCATTCACCTATCCAGAACCGACGAATTTCATCCTGAATGGTTACGCCACGTCGACAGCGCACATTGAAAGCCACCGGATCTACCTTACATTGAGCTTGCATCTTTGGCGAGGCC
>PTLJ01000203.1 GCA_002938045.1 Alphaproteobacteria bacterium MarineAlpha3_Bin4 | reverse complement strand
CTCGTTCGCTTTTTTTACGCCGATTGTGACGTTCCTGTTTTTCGAGATTGCCCTGCAAAAGACCCTCCCCAAGGGATTTACCGATCCGTGGTTCGAACCCGTATTCGCTTTTTTCTATTAACTGCGCCCGACGTTAATCACAACAATCAATCCCGTAGCACCTAGTCCCGAATTTTAAAAGACGATGGAAATTCTCACGCTGCTCTTCAACGGCTTTGTTATCGCCTTTGAGCCCCTCAACCTGATGCTGATCATCCTGGGCTGCTCCGTCGGTTTGTTCATTGGGGCCATGCCGGGATTGGGCTCCGTCAACGGCGTCGCTATCCTGCTGCCGATGACTTTCCTGGTGCCACCGACAGGAGCCATCATCTTTCTCGGTGCCATCTATTACGGGGCCATGTACGGGGGTGCCATCAGTTCGATCATGTTGGGCATTCCCGGCGCCTCTACAGCGGTGGCAACGACTTTCGATGGTCGGCCAATGGCCTTGCAGGGCAAGGCCGACAAAGCGCTGGTGGCGGCAGCGGCAGCGTCATTCATCGGCGGCAGCATCGGGGTCGTTTTGTTCACGCTCTTCGCGCCGCCGCTGGCCGAAATAGCGCTGACCTTCGGCGCGCCAGAGATATTCGCGTTGATGCTGATGGCGTTTGCCACTTTTATTGGGCTTGGCAGCGACGATATCCCGAAGACATTTTTTTCGATTTTCATCGGATTGGTGTTCGGCGCCGTCGGTCTGGACATCGTCTCTGGTGAGCCCCGGCTCATCTTCTTCGACATCCCTGGGTTTTTCCACGGCATCAACTTCCTCGTTCTGGCTATCGGCATCTACGGCATCGCTGAGATGCTGTGGACGATCGAGATCAGCCAGGGTGACGTGATGATTTCGCAGGCCACCGTCAACTTCCGGAGAATCATGGGGGCCCTTTGGGAACTTACGCGGACCTGGAAGACGATGATCATGGGGTCGTTGCTCGGTTATTTCGTCGGCATCCTACCGGCTGCTGGCGCGACGCCGGGTTCCCTAATGGCTTACGGCGTCGCCAAGAACATGTCCCGAGAGCCCGAGACCTACGGCAAGGGCAACATAAACGGTGTTGTGGCCCCGGAATCGGCCAACAATGCGGCTTCTACCGGGGCCATGCTGCCGATGCTGACGCTTGGCATCCCAGGTTCACCAACCACGGCGATCCTGTTGGGGGGCATGGTGATCTGGGGCCTCGAGCCCGGGCCCTTGGTATTCACGGATCACCCCGATTTCGTCTGGGGCTTCATCGCCAGCCTGTACGCCGCCAACCTGTTTTCACTGTTGATCAATATCGCCTTTATCCCGGCCTTCATCTGGGTGCTGAAACTGCCGTTCACCATCTTGGCACCGGTCATCTTCATCCTGTGCATCGTTGGCGGCTTCGTACCAACCCTGGACATGCACGACGTCTGGCTGATGCTGATCTTCGGCCTCGTCGGCTATATGATGCGCAAACTGAATTACCCGATGGCGCCTGCGGTGCTGGCCATCGTACTCGGTCCCTTGGCAGAACCGGCGCTCAGGCAGTCGCTCCTGATTTCGGGCGGCTCGTTTTCGATTTTCTTTAACCGGCCCTTTGCGGCCGTCATTATGGTTATCGCTGTCGTCCTGCTGGTCCTGCCGCTGTTGAAGGGTGTCTACGACAAATTCAACAAAAGGCCGTCAGAAGCCAAGTAAGGGATCCTGCCGTTTCCATCAAATCGACCTATCGATGCCAAGAACGGGAAGGGGACACGTAATTCCCAGTTTGAGCCGAAGAGACGGAACGAGGCGGAAAGTGGGTAGAATCGACAGTAGGTTTTGCGAGCATTTGGCTGCTGGGCTATTGTATACCATGGCAAGTCGCTGTGGGGTGAGTAAGTTCCCGGCGTAGGTGATCGAGCCAACCGATCTATCCATCGGTCACATGGATATCATCAAGGCGTTGGAGAACCGGGATACGAAGCTTTCCGAACGGCAGGTTCGCGAGCACACCATGAACCTGGCGGCGCACGTCCCGAAACACGTTGACTATCTTGATTAATTTGCTCGGGCCGGGCCGGTCCTATCAGACGGAGGAGCATATAGAATGTCGAAAACAGCGTCGGATACGCTCGCTAAGAAGGATCGCTCCGGAGAGGTCATTTCCGGTGGACACCTGGCTGCCAAGGCACTCAAGAACGAGGGCGTCGACACCATCTTCACGCTGTGCGGCGGTCATATCATCGATATCTACGACGGTTGTCTCGACGAGGGTATTCGCATCATCGACGTCCGCCACGAACAAACTGCGGCCCATGCTGCCGACGGCTACGCGCGCCAGACCGGCAAGTTGGGCTGCGTCGTCACCACCGCTGGCCCCGGCTGCACTAATGCGGTCACCGGAATTGCTACCGCGTTCCGCTCGGAAAGCCCGATCCTGCACATCGGAGGCCAAAGCTCACTGACCCAGCACAAGATGGGATCATTGCAGGACCTACCGCACGTCGAAATGATGACGCCGATCACCAAATTCGCTGCTGGTGTTTTGTCGACTGAGCGGGTTGCCGATATGATTTCGATGGCGGTGCGGGAGTCGTTCTCCGGTGCTTATGGCCCGAGTTACCTGGAGATCCCGCGTGACATCCTGGACCGCGAGATCCCGTACGAGGACGCTATCATTCCGGAGGTCGGCCATTACCGCGCCTCGGTCAACTCGATCGGTGATCCGGCCGATATTGACAAACTGGCCGACCTGCTGGTCAAGGCCCAAAAGCCGGCTATGCTGGTAGGCAGCCAAGTATACATGACACGTGGTCACGACGCCGCGATAGATCTTGCGCGTGCGCTCAACATTCCACTCTACATGAACGGCGCTAGCCGGGGCATCCTACCGCCGGGCGACCCGCACTACTTCAACCGTACCCGGCGCATGGCGTTCGATAATTCGGACGTGATTGTCATCGTCGGCACGCCGTTCGATTTTCGCATGGGCTATGGCAAGCGTATCAGTCAGACTGCAACCCTGGTCCAGATCGACCAGGACTACCAAACCGTCGGCAAGAATCGTGACATTGCGCTCGGACTCGTCGGTGCTCCGGGTGCCATCCTCAGGGCGGTGCACGCCGCCGCTGGTGGCGACAAGAATAACGGCGCCAAGGGCCGCAAGGGCTGGCTCAAGGAGTTGCGCGAGGAAGAAGGTCGCCGCACTGAAAAGCTGATGCCGCTATTCCTCAGCGACAACACCCCGATTCATCC
This sequence comes from Alphaproteobacteria bacterium MarineAlpha3_Bin4, assembly GCA_002938045.1. Classification (GTDB taxonomy): domain Bacteria; phylum Pseudomonadota; class Alphaproteobacteria; order Rhodospirillales; family Casp-alpha2; genus PTLJ01. The sequence goes on along the minus strand of PTLJ01000203.1, from coordinate 111 downwards.
TTACCGGCTGGCCTGGGAGATTAACGAGTTTCTGACCGAGGACACCATCTATATCGGCGACGGTGGAGACATCGTCACCATCTCGGCGCAGGCGGTGCAGCCGCGCGGTCC
>PTLJ01000202.1 GCA_002938045.1 Alphaproteobacteria bacterium MarineAlpha3_Bin4 | reverse complement strand
TTCGGGAGTTGAATGGGGCCGAAATGTTTGACACTGCCAGTTCTTTAATACGCTTAGGCCTAGGTCGTGGGTTCATTTTGTCCGAAAATAGATTTCTACGCGCGCCAACCCGGATCGCAAGGGAGAGGTTCATGACCAAATTACGCGCGGTCTCACGCCGGCACATCATCCAGGGCCTAACGGTCGCTGCAAGCTTTGCATTCGCCGGGCCCGCCGTGGCTGCCAGGCTGATTACGACGCCCCATCAGACGACCGGGCCCTTCTACCCCGAGATCCTGCCGCTGGATTCGGACAATGACTTGGTACAAGTACAGGGGCGGACAGAGAGGGCCCAAGGCGAGGTGGCCCATATCTTCGGTCGAATCTTGGACCAAGAGGGACGCCCGCTCCGCCGGGCGCGGGTGGAAATCTGGCAGTGCGACACCTTGGGCCATTATCACCATCCGCGGGACGGGGGCGGCGCCGATCCCAACTTTCAGGGCTTCGGCCACACGTTCGCGGGCGAGGACGGCGCCTACCGATTTCGTACGATAAAACCGGTTCCCTACCCCGGCCGGGCCCCCCACATTCACTTCGCTGTCTCTGGCAAAGGCTTCGATCGGATGACGACGCAAATGTACGTGGCCGGCAACCCACTTAACCAGAGGGACTGGATCCTCAACAGCGTGCGTAACACGCTGGCCCGGAAGAAACTAATCGTCTCTCTCGGGCCCGCGCCACAAATAGAGCCGGGCGCACTGGTGGGCACTTTCGACATCGTAATTTGACGAACCGTACTCGGCCTCTAGCAGCCCGCACCGCCGCTGAGTTAGATTACAACTTTTGGAGCACTGGCTTAATAAACAATTAGAATTAGAAGAGGAGATAGAAGAATGGCACGACACAGGGTTGGCCTGGAAAAATCATTAATGTTGCCCGTAATTGACCCCACTCAGGCCGCTGCGAGTATGGCTCTTGGTGCTGTTGCATTAAAGGTCTAGGACCTAAACTTTTCAAGCCATCCTGAATGGTCAAGTCGGGTATGGGCGAAAGTTTCAAGAACGGGAGCGTAAAGGTCATCAAACAACCTACCAACTATGTTGTATTTTGACAGATTTAAATTCATGCTTTCAGGATCAATTATTCCCTCACGGGCATGCATGTAAAGAATTTCACCAATTGCCAGATCACGGGTTTCATTAAGTTGCAGTATCAATGTTCGTCGGCACTCAAAGGCTATTGGTGCTTCGGCGATTCGACTAACTTTGACGCGTTGGCATTTGGCACGAGAAATTTTGGTAGAATCAAATTCACTGATGTTTTCTGGAAAATTTACCGCACAATCATTCATTGCCTCCGCTAACGCGCGGTCAACCAGATGAACGACAAATTCACTGGTCTCTCTAATATTACGTGTGGTGTCTTTTGGCAATCCGGGTTCTCGTGCCTGAAGACCTAAAATTATAATTGGCGGATTTTCACCAAAGACGTTAAAGAAACTGAATGGTGCTGCATTATCCACCCCATCAGCGCTTCGCGTTGTGACAAGCGCTATCGGTCTTGGAATGACAGTTGATGTAAGAATTTTATAACGAAGCCTTGGGTCAAGGTCTTGAAAATCTATTTCCATTTTTTTCTCTTGTCATTCTTTTGGTAGGACAACTCCTATTTGTGAAGTTATCGGTTTGTAATGCTCAATACGACGGTGCCGGAAGAAATCGAAGATGGTTTTTACCGAATGTTGTGTCATCAAGATTACAGGTATGAACAATAAGCTCATCTTTTTCTGAGCTTGCTTGTCGCAAAGTCTCCTTTTTTAGCAGCATCCAAACCCTTCTGAATATCAGCAGGGAACGGAGTGTTCCCCACAAACAGGGACAGGAGAAGGATAGAAAGGACAAGCAGTCGTTTCATAAGGGAATAATAGCACGGGCGGAATTTACCACGCGAGACGTTCGTAGATTTTCTGCAACAGCTGACTAGGCTGTCCTAATTTGTGCAGGCTGTGAGTTGCAATTTTGGCTATACCTGTTTCACGATACGTGTTTTTATTTATGTAGGTTACGCAGCCTAATGCGTCGTCAGCAATATGACTTGTAGCCGTTGTTGTGATTGAGTGTATCCGTGCAATATTGCCAGGTTCACGTGACAGATATGCTATGACCGGTTTTCCCGACTTCAAACGCTTTCCCTTTGACCCAATTCGTGAGCGCAAACAGTTCCAATGGCCCGGCGGTGTGCGGCTGGCCTGTTACCTCGCCTTGAATCTTGAGCATTTTATCTATGGCGAAGGTGGGGTGGACTTGGACCGTGCTTCGGCGCCGCCCAACCTCCGCAGTTATCTTTGGCGGGAATACGGCAACCGGGTTGGCGTGTGGCGGATCTTGGATCTATTCGATGAGCTAGAAATGCCCATGGGTGTCATCGTCAATACGGCAGTCTACGATCACGCACCCGAGATCATGGCGGCACATCGGGCCCGTGGTGATGAAATCATCGGCCACGGTGTAACCAACTCAAAACCGCTGGCGGCCATGGAGGAAGCTGAGGAACGGGCGATGTTCGAACATGTCACGGCTGCCCTGACGGAGGCCGAGGGTGCACCGCCCCAGGGTTGGTTATCGCCCTATCTGGCCCCGTCCGAGCGAACCCCGGACTTGCTGGTAGAGTTCGGATACAAATATGTACTGGATTACGGTATGGTCGACGACCAACCCTTCTGGTGCAACACGGTGCCAAGCAAGAATGGCAACGACGGCGCACCAAAACCGTTTTTGTGCCTGCCTTATCCTATTGAGCTGAATGACCAGCCGGCCATGGTATTTCGACGTGACAGCCCAGAGAAATTCTTCACCCACGCCGTCGAACAATTCGACGAGATGCGACATGCCAGCGAAAAATACGCCCAGGTCTTCGTTGTCTCCCTCCACAGTTTCATCGCCGGTCAGCCTTACCGCCTGAAGCATCTGCGCCGGCTATTGCAGCACATCAAAACCCATGAGGCGGACACGTGGATTACCAAACCGGGGGAGGTGGCCGCCCATTACCGCAACCTACCGGCTAATCAGCGTGTCTGAGGTAAGCACCCAAGGACACATCGATGGGTTTTCATCAGGGTGGATTTCCAGCTCAGGCATCCTAAACGTTTTGATGATGCACAATTATTCGTGGGCCCTACAGATCCTTTGAACAGCGATTACTAGCAGTGTGGATTATGGCATACACGTTAGCTTAGGAGCCCCCTCCGTATTCCTCATTCCCGAGTTTCTGGTATCTTGTCAATACTCCACTGCTTCACGCTCGAGGATTGGCGCCGTAGCGGTTAATGTGATGCGGTGTCAGAGCGAGACCGGGACAAAAGCTACCAACGATGCGT
>PTLJ01000201.1 GCA_002938045.1 Alphaproteobacteria bacterium MarineAlpha3_Bin4 | reverse complement strand
GAAAGTGCAAGCGTTACACATAGCGGCATCAGGAATGCTCGCGCAGCAACACCGGACTGAGGTTGTGTCGAACAACCTGGCTAACATGAACACCACCGGGTTTCAGCGCTCCAAGACCGAATTCACGGATTTGCTCTATTCCGAATTCCGGCGTCCGGTTTCGGCTGCGGTCGCGGCCCGCCGCACCGTGCCGGCGGGCGTCAGTTCGGGACTCGGAGTGAAAACGGCCTCGGTCTACCGCGTCCATGAGCAGGGTAGCCTGAAGCAAACCGGGAATACGTTCGACGTCGCGGTGCGTGGCGAAGGGTTCTTCCAAATTCTTCTGCCGCAGGGCGGCACCGCTTACACACGGAACGGCACCTTCCAGCTCGATGACACCGGTCAACTTGTCACCCACGACGGCTTTACCGTTGCACTCGGAGCCGTGGTCCCGCCAGACGCGGTCGATGTCACCATCAACGGTAGCGGCGAGGTTCTGGTCACCCTGGCTGGCGACGAAGAGCCGGCCAACATCGGCCTCATTCAACTGGCAACATTCCCCAATCCGGGAGGGCTCCAGGCCGAGGGAGACAGCTTCTTTATCGAAACCACGGAATCCGGCCCCGCCACGGCTAACAATCCGGGTATCGGCGGTGCTGGCACCCTACAACAGGGTTTCATCGAGAGCTCGAACGTCAACCCGATTGAAGAACTGGCGCTTCTGATCAAGGCGCAGCGGGCCTACGACATGAACGCGAAGATGATATCAGCGGTCGATCAGATGCTGGCCACGCGTTGACCATAGCGTTACAACAATAAACGTCTCTTCAGGGCCTTACCCCTTTTTGTGTTCAAGCGTGGGAACCAGGTTTAGCGGCTGGTGGTCCGAGCCCGCCGCCTCTCCGTCGACCCGCATGTCCGAGATGCTGTCGGCGAGGTCGGCGGCAACGAAGACGCAGTCGAAGCGGATCCGGCCCTTGTTATCATCACAGGACATTCAACGGGTGCGATCTTAAGCACCAGCGCCACCACCAACCTAGACGACGGCAGTTGGTTTTGCGCCTTCGCCCAGAGGAAGGTCGCGCGCCGCTCCATCGTCCAGTCGATGGCCCGCGAGCTTGGGCCGAAGGGCGTCCACGGGGCACATGGCGTCATCGACAACGGTATCATCGAGGCCGAGAACGTAGTCGCATGAAGCCAGTACTATCGCCGAGACCTATTACGAACTTACGCCCAGGACCGCGGCACCTGGGCTGTTAAGGTCTATTGCAAGCAGTGGGTGGGAACTTTCTGAGCCTTACGTCCCCATTTTCTCCGCCAACTCCTCGACCGTCTCGGCGATCACGTCCCAGTCCTCCTCGGCTTCAAAGTCCCTGACTTGGTCCGGGCCGTATTCAGTCGACCGGTTGACGTAGGCAGTCATCATGCCATGTGAGCGGGCAGAGGCGAGGTCGTCGTTGTGGGCTGCCACGAGCATGATCTCCTGCGGCGCCAGCCCGAGGATATTGATGGCGCCGAGGTAGACGGCATCATCGCGCTTGTAGGCCTTGAAGGTGTCCGAGCACAATATAAAGTCCCACGGCAGTCCGGCCCTGCGGGCTATGCTTACGAGCAGAAACAAAGAGCCATTGGAGAGCGGGCTGATCAAATATCGTCGTTTCAGCCGGTTGAGCCCGGCGAAGCTGTCCGGCCATGGATCAAGCCGGTGCCAGAACAAGTTGATGTCGGCCTTCTCTTCTTCTGTGAATGTGCTACCGAGGCCGAATTCGGGCAAGATCTCGTCCAAGCGCTCACTGTGGATAACGTCGAGCGGTGTCCACGGCCGCTGTCCCGACTGTACCCGCTCCATACCCGGCCGGTAGCCGGCTCGCCAGGCGCGGGCGAAGGCGTCCCAGTCAACGCCGTTGATGCCTTTCTCGGTGGCGAGGCGCTGGCCCAGGCTTGCGATCGAGCCACACCAATCAACGAGTGTGCCGAAGGTATCGAACAAAACGACCTTGATCGCTTCCAGCTGCATCGCCTCCTCACGGTTTGTGCCCCGTTACCGAAAAGGGGCACGAGTGGGTTATATCGACAATTATGAAATGCGGCGCTCCGCTTGCCACCTTATTTTTTGCTACCGCCCTCGTTTCGTTCCGCCGTCGGCATTTTTTCATTGCAATAATTCCGGATATTCTTATTAGCTAAGGGGCCAGCCGACCTCCGGCCCGGTGCTCAAGTCCGCAGGCAGTGAGCTAAATCGGTATCTGCCCTGGTTTTGGTTTTTTTAATCGAACGAGGGAGACCGCCATGGCTTCTGACACTGATACCGTAGGTGGAGCCCGACAAGGCGAACGTCTTCGCGACCGGATTCACGGCGGCACCTACTTCCTTGACGTGGGCGACCCAGAAATGGGCGGCGGCGCTGTAGTGCTGATCCATGGTGTGGGCCTCGACCACCGTATGTGGGATGCTCAGGAACAAGCCTTCGCTAGCCGCTTACGTGTCGTACGCTATGACATGCTCGGCCACGGTCGGAGCGCCAATCCGCCGGGTGAGCGTAACGTCATCGACTTTGTCCACCAGCTCGACCAGTTGCTGATGAACCTAAACTTTGAGCGCGCATCGCTGGTCGGCTTCTCCATGGGTGGTCTGGTGGCGCGGGCGTTTGCGGGGCGCCATCCGGAGCGTGTCGAGCGGCTTGTGCTGGTCAGCACCGTCTATAATCGCTTAGAAGCCGAACGGGCCGCCGTCCGCGCCCGCTACGCGACGGCCGAAGCCGGTGGAGATTTGACGGAGGCGGCGCTGACGCGTTGGTTTTCTCCCGAGTTCGCGGAAGTTCACCCGGACGCCGTCGCCGCCGTCCGCGGGCGACTACAAGCGAACGACCGCGACGGCTTCCTCCGCGCCTACCGCGTTTTCGCCGAGGCGTACGATGCGGAAGAAGACCTCGCCGCTATCGCCTGTCCGTCGCTCGTTATAACCGGCGAGCTGGATTCCGGCTCGACGCCCGCCATGGCGCGTGCGATGGCAGCCGAACTACCCAACGCCGAGGCGCTTATCTTGCCGGGGCTCCGGCACATGGTGCCGATTGAGGGCTCAGGCGTGCTCAATCGGGCGCTTCTGGCATTCCTAACGTGAGCAGGATCGGCAAGGGAATTGCCGTCATGGTCGAAGAAACTCCTTTCATGACGTGCTTGGTTGCTTTGCCACCGGTCTCATAGTGGACGCCTCCGACGGCGACGGCAGTTGCCACTTAATCTTGATCGGCGCGGTGCTTGACATAGAGAATGACGAGTACAAGTACTCATCATTGACCTACTGCTGCGGCTGCTTTGATAGGCTCGACCTAAAAGATACTGAGGGCTAGGCTGGTGCTGCCAGTCCGAACGCCGGGAATA
>PTLJ01000200.1 GCA_002938045.1 Alphaproteobacteria bacterium MarineAlpha3_Bin4 | reverse complement strand
GAAACGTGTTTAAACGAAAATTAAGTGGCTGGCAGGATTGTGATAATATAGTGATGAAAAATTGCGAGAGAACGAGCTAATGAATAACATTTACTCTGGCATTTAATGCATTGAATAACCGGGAAAATAGCCTAACCAGAATAGGTAGCTTGCAGGATTATGACAATATTGTAAGGAAAAATTGTGAGAGAACAACCTGACGAAAAACAGCTATTCTACAATCGACATGTTTTCTTTTGCATCAACGAACGCAAAGCGGGCCATCCTCGAGGCTGCTGTGCTGATAAGGGCTCGGTTCAATTACGCGACTATATGAAGCAACGGGCGAAGCAGATGGGTTTGAAGGGCATCCGAATCAATGCCGCCGGCTGTCTTGATCGTTGTGAGCTGGGACCAAGCGTTGTGATCTACCCTGAAGGAACTTGGTACCGGTGCGAAACTAGGGGAGATGCAGATGAGATTCTCGATACTGACCTCCGCGACGGTTTTCTCGTGGACCACTTGTTGATGGCCCCCCCGGGGCGGAATGCGACCGAGTAAGACCGTGACGCTGCTCGCCCCGATGCAGCAATGAAAGCGGATACCATATATGCACTTGCCAGCGGCGCTAGCCGCGCCGGGGTGGCGGTGGTGCGCATTTCGGGCCCGGAATCGAAAGCGGCCTTCGCTACCCTTAGCGATGCTCAACTAGAGCCGCGCCGGGCTGTTCGGATGGTGGTCAAAGATAAAGAGAGCGGTGATAAGCTCGACGACGGCTTGGCGATACTATTTCCGGCACCGGCGAGCTTCACTGGCGAAGACGTCGTTGAACTGCATATCCATGGAGGTCGCGCAGTAATTGCCGGCGTTCTCGAGGCTCTCGGTCGCCTCCAAGGGCTGCGTCTGGCGGAGCCCGGCGAATTCACCCGTCGCGCCTTCGAAAGCGGCAAGATGGATTTGACGGCTGCAGAAGGCCTCGCCGACTTGGTCGCGGCCGAAACTGAAGCTCAGCGCCGACAGGCATTTCGCCAGTCGAGAGGTGAGTTGGGCAATCTATACGAATCCTGGCGCCAGCGGCTCACTGAAGCACTCGCCCATTTTGAGGCATCGATCGACTTCTCCGACGAAGAGTTGCCCAGTACCCTAGCCGAGGAGGTGGAAATAGAGCTCACGTCTCTAACCGACGAAATCGATGTACACCTTGCTGACGAGCGGCGCGGAGAGCGGCTCCGCGATGGCCTTCATCTCGCAATTATCGGGCCTCCCAACGTGGGAAAGTCGACGCTTCTTAATGTCTTGGCCCAACGCGATGCCGCCATTGTAGCGGCAACGGCAGGCACTACGCGCGACGTTGTTGAGGTGAATCTCGACCTCGCCGGGTATCCGGTGGTAATCGCAGACACTGCTGGGCTACGGAAAAGCAACGACGCGGTCGAAAAAGAAGGCATACGTCGCGCCTACTGCCGCGCGCGCGACGCCGATATGCGCCTTGCAGTATTCGACGCTGAGATCTGGCCGGATTTGGACGACAACACACTGGCGTTAATCGACGACGACACGATCATCGTGGTTAACAAAATTGATCTCGCCGAGCTAGGTGAAAAACTGACGGTCGCCGAGTATGACGCGATCCCGATTTCAGCTTTAACCGGTGCTGGGATTGAGCGGCTGCTCGCTACCCTGGCCAACCGCGTGGCGCGGTCCTTCGGTGACATGGCTACACCGGCGCCGACCCGGGTCCGTCACCGCCAGGCCCTCGAAAATTGCTGCAATGCTCTCACACGAGCGAAGCAGACGGCGGCCGAACATCGCCAAGCGCCGGAGCTGATGGCCGAAGACATGCGTCTGGCAATACGGGCGCTCGGCCGGATAACTGGGCGGGTTGACGTTGAGGATCTGCTCGACATCATCTTTCGGGACTTCTGCATAGGCAAGTAATGAGAACACGTGGTGGGCGTTTCACGTGAAACAGGTAAAATAAATTGTTTTTGACGAATCGTTGTGCGGGTGTTTGACTTGTTGACAGCCAGCCCCTAATTTTTGGCTATGATTCACTACGATGTAATTGTCATTGGTGGCGGTCATGCCGGTACGGAAGCGGCCGCGGCTGCGGCTCGGTTCGGCGCTCAAACGCTGCTTCTGACCCATCGCCTCGAGACCATTGGCGAGATGTCCTGCAACCCGGCCATTGGCGGTCTTGGGAAAGGCCAACTGGTGCGCGAAGTTGACGCCCTTGACGGCATCATGGGACGCGCTATCGATCGAGCTGGCATCCAATTTCGAATCCTCAACCGCAGCAAGGGGCCAGCGGTTCGCGGCCCGCGCGCGCAAGCTGACCGCATGCTTTACAAGGCGGCGGTACGGCACTTGCTCAACTGTACGCCGGGGCTCGAGATGCGAGGCGAGGCGGTCCATGATCTGGTGTTTAACAGAGAAGGCGGCGTTACCGGTGTCGTCACCGAGACCGGTGCGACGTATTCAGCGGCGGCCGTCGTCGTGACGACCGGCACCTTCTTGCGTGGCCTTATTCATGTCGGTACATCCCAGATCCCAGCCGGTCGTGCAGGCGACGCGCGCACGGTTGGTCTCTCTTATACTTTTCGGCGGCTCGGCTTCCAGCTCGGACGCCTGAAGACGGGCACCCCGCCGCGGCTTGATGGTCGGACTATCAAGTGGTCGCTGCTTGAAAAGCAACCAGGTGATGATCCACCGGCACCATTTTCGTTCTTGACTGATAAAATTACGACACCACAGGTTGCCTGCCACATTACCGGCACGACACCAGAAACCCACAGGCTGATCGCAGATAACTTACAGTTCTCGGCCATGTATTCAGGTCAGATCACGAGCACCGGCCCGCGTTACTGCCCTTCTATTGAAGATAAGGTCGTTCGGTTCGCTGGCCGCGCGCGGCATCAGATATTCCTCGAACCGGAGGGACTGGATGATCCGACTGTCTATCCCAACGGGATCTCCACCTCGTTGCCGAAGGAAGTCCAAATTCGAATGTTGGAAACAATTCCCGGTCTGGAACGGGTGGAAATGATACGACCGGGCTATGCCATCGAATACGATTTCGTCGACCCGCGGGAACTTGAGCCAAGTTTGGAAACTCGCCGCGCGCCGGGCCTTTATCTGGCCGGGCAAATCAACGGTACCACCGGTTACGAAGAAGCTGCAGCCCAGGGCCTAATCGCCGGTGTAAATGCCGCTCGCACCGCGGCTAAATGGGCACCGCTGATTATTGATCGTGCTGACGCCTACATTGGCGTCTTGCTCGACGATCTGGTGACCCAGGGGGTACAGGAGCCTTACCGCATGTTCACCTCCCGCGCCGAATACCGGCTTCTGTTGCGCGCCGACAACGCCGACCAACGGCTAACCGAAATTGGCGC
>PTLJ01000020.1 GCA_002938045.1 Alphaproteobacteria bacterium MarineAlpha3_Bin4 | reverse complement strand
CACGCTGGTTTCCTGACCGCCGCCGCGGCTCTAGCGCGCAAGTATGAGGACGACGGCCCGCATCTTATCTACTTGCCAGAGCGCGATTTCGAGATGGAACGCTTCCTCGCCGACGTCATGGCGGTTACCGGCCGCTGCGGTCGATGCGTTATCGCCGTCTCCGAAGGTGTCCAGGATTCGTCCGGCGAGACGATCGCAACCAAGCTAGCAAAGGAGGTGAAGAAAGACGCCCACGGTAACGTTCAGCTTTCGGGCACGGGTGCGTTGGCTGACTTACTCACCGGCCAGATCAAGGAAAACACCGAAATCAATCGCGTCCGTGGCGATACCTTCGGCTACCTGCAGCGCTCTTTTCTGGGCTGCGTCTCAGATGTCGACGCAAGGGAAGCCCGCGCAGTCGGCAAGTATGCCGTCCGTTTTGCTGCTGACGAGGATCGCGATGGTACTGTCACCATTCACCGCACCGGTGAGTATGCCGTCGAATACCGTTTGAGTGCGCTCGAGGAAGTTGCCGGTAAGACCAAGTTAATGGCCGATGAACTGATCGCCGACTCCGGCACCGACGTCACCGCCATTTTCGTTGACTACCTGAAGCCGATGCTCGGCTCTGACATGCCCGAGGCGCACCGGCTTGAGGCGCCAACGGTGGCGAAGGTCGTGTAAAGCCGTGTTAGCCGTCGGCGGCGGCGTAGACGAGTTCGACGCCAGTCTCGCCGAACGTTTCCTCGGAGATGTGGCTCTGTGTCGCCCAGGGCTCCTTACTCATGTCCGGTGCTGGGCAGACGACGCGCTGGATGCCGGCCTGGATAATGAGCACGGAGCAGCGCGCACATGGCGGCAGCGGTGTCACATATAGGGTGCAGCCCTCCGCCGCGGCACCCGCGAAGAGAAGCGCGTTCTGCTCGGCGTGAACGATCATTTCGTATTTAACATCCCGCGTCTCGAGGCGCTCAGCTGTGTCCTCGACGCCGGCGGGAAAACCGTTGAAGCCGGCGGAAACGATGCGCCGGTTGGTCGGATGTGCGATCACCGCGCCGACCTGCGTTGAGGGATCCTTGGACCAATTAGCGATGTACTGGGCGAGGCCGAGGAAGCGCTTGTCCCATTTGTCGATCATTGTCTCCTCCTGTCACCAAGGCGTCGCTGCGTCGTCGATCGTCAGTTGCACCGATGTGCGTCCCTGCCAGGTATTGACTCTAAGCCGCCCGGTGACGTGCATGGGCCGGCCGTCAGCCTTGAGCAGGGCCTGGCCGAGCTCTGTTTCCAGGCTACGGAAGGATATCGCAGCGAGCCGCCCGCCGCCATCGCCTTCGAGAGTGCATTTAACATGGTTTTCGCCGACCACCACAGCATAGGAGAGGCGCACATTGGGGATCGCGAACCTAGGCTCAGGATTGCCGGTGCCAAACGGGCCGACGAAGGCGATCTGCTCGGCTAGATCAAGCGTGCTGCCTCCAACGGTGAGCACCGAATCGACGTGCAGCGTCGGCGTCAGGCCGGTCTCCTCTATTCGAGCGCCGATGCGGTCGTCGAGGAACTGCCGTAACGCGTCGAGTAGCCGGCGTTCGACTGTGAACCCGGCCGCCATAGCGTGGCCGCCGCCCTTGGTCAACAGCCCGGCCTGGCGGGCGGCGATGATGGTGGCGCCAAGATCGACGTCGCGGATCGAACGACCCGAACCCGTGCCCACATCGCCGTCGAAAGCGACCACAACGGCGGGCCGGCTGTAACGTTCCTTCAGGCGGCTGGCAACGATGCCGATAATGCCGGGATGCCAACCATCACCAACGGCTAGCGCCATCGCAGACCCCGTCGCCGCGTCCACTTGCTCGATTGCTTTCGTCAGCACCGCCTCCTCAATTTTGCGGCGTTCGAGGTTGAAACCGTCGAGGCGGTGCGCCAGTTCGATCGCCTCACCTTCATCATCGGTGCTCATTAGCCGTGCACCCAAATTGGCGGCGCCAACCCGGCCGCCAGCATTGACCCGCGGGCCGAGGACGAACCCGAGATGATAGGTGCTGGGCGCTTCTTTAATGCGAGCGACGTCGGCAAGCGCCCTAAGGCCGGGATTGGCGCGACCAGCCATGACCTTCAGCCCCTGGACGACAAACGCTCGGTTGACGCCGGTCAGCGGGACGACGTCGCAGACCGTTCCCAAGGCGACCAAATCGAGCCACTGCATGAGGTCGGGTTCCGGCCGGTCGTCGTACCAGCCAGCCGACCTAAGCGCCCGGTTGAGGGCCACAATCAACAGAAATGTGACGCCGACGGCGGCCAACTGCCCGTGCGGACTATCGTCGTCGATTCGGTTGGGGTTAATGACGGCGACGGCGCGCGGCAATTGCGATTCGGCGGCGTGATGGTCGACGACGATGACGTCGAGACCGGCGTCGGCGGCAACGGCAAGCGGTTCATGGGCGCTGACGCCGCAATCAACGGTTACGACCACCGAAGCACCGGCGTCCTTGAGTTCCAGCAACGCTACCGCGTTGGGCCCGTAGCCTTCGCGGATGCGGTCCGGAATATAGATCTGGCAGCGCCCCCCTACGGCGGCGAGAAACCGCACCAACAATGCCGACGATGTCGCGCCGTCGACGTCGTAATCGCCGAACACGGCCATCCGCTCACCCTGCATGACGGCGCTTGCTAGGCGCTCGGCGGCAACGTCCATATCCTTGAGGTGGCCGGGGTCGGGCAGTTGTTCGCGCAGCGTTGGCGCGAGGAAAGCCGGCGCGGTTTCGAGATCGATGCCACGTGCGGCGAGCACCCGGCCGACGACTTCGGGCATGTCGAGCCGTTGGGCCAAAACCAGCGACTGACGGTCGTCGTAGGTACGCGCGACCCAACGCTTTCCGCTCAACGAGTGTGCCACGCCGAGCAAGCATTCGGGCTCAGGGTTGTTGTTGCCATCAGCCGTAGCGAGATCGCCGGGAGAAGTCATGATGACCTTCGATATAGTGTAGCGTGCCGGTCACCGATCGCACGACCATGGAATGCGTGATGGCGCCGCCGGGCACATTGCGCACGCCTTCCAGCATGGCGCCATAGGTGACACCAGTGGCAGCGAAGGTGATGTTGCCAGCCGCCATTTCATCGATCGAGTAGGTGCGTTCCAAATCCTCGATGCCAGCCGCCTGGGCGGCCGCCCGTTCGTCGCCGTTACGCAACACCAACCGCCCTTGCATCTGGCCGCCGACGCCGCGCAGGCCGGCCGCCGCGAGCACGCCCTGCGGTGCGCCGCCGATGCCCATGTAGATGTCGACGCCGCTGTCGGCCTGGACGGCGGCTATCACGCCAGCGACGTCGCCGTCGAGGATCAGCCGAATGCGCGCGCCAACGTCGCGAATTTGCGAAACCAGCTGCCCGTGCCGTGGCCGGTCGAGGAGGCAGACGACTAAGTCGGCGACCCCGATCCCCTTGGCAGCAGCCAAGTTGTTAAGGTTGTCGGCCACCGACGCGTTAAGGCCGACGACGCCGTCGGGAAGGCCCGGGCCGATGGCGATCTTCTCCATGTAGATGTCGGGCACCGAGAGAAAACCCCCGACCTCGGCCATAGCAATCACAGAGAGTGCATTCGGGCCGCCGCGCGCGACGATGCTCTTGCCCTCCAGCGGCACGATGGCGACGCTCGTCTTAGTGCCTTCGCCGGTTCCGACCTTCTCGCCAACGTAGAGCTTCCCGGCCTCTCCTTCCCGGCCCTCGCCAATGCGCACGGTGCCGTTGATCGTCAGGCTGCTGAGCGCGGCCTGCATGGCGTCAACGGCGGCCTGATCCGCAGCCTTCTCGTCGCCGCAGCCCATAAAGAGCGAGGCGGCAAGCGCGGCAGCCTCGGTGACGCGGACGGCTTCCATGGCCAGATTGCAATCGGCGGCAATTTGTTTAGGCATGCGCTATTGTTGACCCGAACACCTCCTAATTCCAAGCCTTATCGGGACCGGTCGGAGACGTCGATCACAACATCTCGATGCGAATCATGCGTGGCAGCTCGACGACGGCGTCGAGTTCGGCGATCTCGGCCAGTGTGCACAGAATCGCCGCCTCGTCGGTTTCATGCACCGTCATCACCACCGGCACCGGTTCGCCGGGGTCGCGGGCACGCTGCAGAACCGATTCCATGGACACTTCATGGGACTTGAGTGAGGTCGCTATACCGGCAAACACGCCGGGCTGGTCGACGACCATCAAGCGCACGTAATAGGCACCCGAATGGTGTTTCATCGACACCGGTTCGAGGCGCTTGAGTTCCGCCGCGGCGACGCCAAAGGTCGGCACCGTGCGCCCTTGCGCAATGTCGATGAGATCGGCGACGACAGCCGATGCCGTCGGTCCGGCCCCGGCGCCGCGGCCCTGGTAGATGGTGGTGTCGACGAAGTCGCCTTCGGCAACGACGCCGTTGAAGACGCCGAAAACGTGGTTGATCGGCGCATCCATCGGCACCATGCACGGATGCACGCGCTGCTCGATGCCGCTATCAGTCCGCGAGGCAACGCCCAACAGCTTGATGCCGTAGCCGAGTTCGGCTGCGAACTCGATATCGACCGGCGAGACGTGGCGAATGCCTTCCGTATACACCGACTCAATATCAACCTCGGAACCGAACGCGATGCTAGCCAGGATCGCCAGTTTGTGAGCGGTGTCGATCCCGTCGACGTCGAAGCTTGGATCGGACTCGGCATAGCCGTGTTCCTGCGCCTCGACTAGAACTTCGTCGAACTCGCGGCCCGAATCGGCCATCTCGCTCAGGATGTAGTTACAGGTGCCGTTGAGGATACCGTAGACACGCTCGATGCGGTTGCCGGCCAGACCCTCGCGCAACGCCTTGACGATCGGGATACCGCCAGCGACGGCGGCCTCATAAGCGAGCGTGACGCCGGCTGCCTCGGCCGCCTTGGCCAACTCAGTGCCGTGATGGGCGATCAACGCCTTGTTGGCGGTGACCACGTGCTTGCCGGCGGCGATAGCAGCCTCGCTCAAGCTTTTGGCGACGCCGCAGGCACCGCCGATCAGTTCAACGACGACGTCGACGTCGGCGGCGGCGGCCAACTGAACCGCATCGGTGAACCACCTGTAGCCGTCGAGCGCGACGCCGCGATCCTTCGATCTATCGCGCGCAGAAACTGCGGTGACGACGATGTCTCGGCCGGCCGGTCTGGCTAGATCATGGCCGCGTTTGGCGATCAACGATATGAGGCCGCAGCCGACTGTACCTAGGCCGGCGACACCGATTTTCAAGGGCGCCGTCATGTCGTCGACAGCCCATGGTCGGGCGTCACCGGCACGTTGCGCATGACGACACCAACGATGATGAAGGTAAACTGATGTATCGGATAGCTTGGGTTAGAGATCAGAATCACGTCGGCGCGGGTCAGCCCTCCAAATAAATTTCGGCACGGCGGTTTCCAGCCTCGCCCGACGGCATGATCTCGTAATAGATGGGCTGCGAATCGGAGACCGCATCGACGAATATGTCGCTGCGTTTAATGCCGAGGCGCATCAACTCGTGGGCGACGGCGTCGGCGCGTTCGACAGAGACCTTGAAGTTGATCATTTTATGGCGGATCGCGTTAGTGTTGCGCGTGCGACTGCTGGCATGACCTATGACGCGCAGTTTTCCGCCGCGTTCCTTGTGAAGCCGGCGCACGTTGGCCAGGATCTGCCGGTCGCGCGCGTTGAGCCCAGCCGAGCCGCTGAGGAACAGGATTGTCGCCACCCGGGTCGAGCCGACCTGCGTGCGGCTGCCCACTAAGACCTGCTGGCCCGGCAGTGGCGCTGACACCGCCAGCACCTGCGCTACCGCCGACAGGTCCGCCGTTTCAACACCGCTCGATGAGACGATGATCGTCTCGGTCGTGCCGGCAGCGTTGGGAACAGCGGCTTTGGCTAGCGGCAGCGCGGACGAAGGTGCCGCGCGAGCCTGGATCTCGGCCAATCGATGGCGCATGCGGTCCTCGAAATTCTTCTGCTCGATCGTCGTCGTCGCGGTTGGCGGCTGAGCGGCAACCTGCGGTTGCGGCTGAACGGGCGTGTCCTCGGCGGTGGCGATCGACTCCGTCGGCGTCGGCGGTAGCGCCGGGGTGGCGATCAGGATGCTCTTGGGTTCGCCCTGTCGGGCGATGGCGGGCGCGTATTGAGGCGCGTTCGGGTCGGCGACCAGGCCGCCGGCACGGTTATCATGCGCGGCGCGCTGCTGGTCGACCGAGGCCAGATTGGGAAACGGCTGATCGGTGCCTGGCGGCGCCTTGCCGCGGTCCTTAGCGAGTGCGCTCTCCTTGCCCTCGCTCTTTTTGTCGTCCTCACCGGCGAAAAAATCGACCGTGCTCCGATACCATTCGGCCGGGTTGACGGCGTCAACGACCTGCGAACAGGCGCTCAGCGTCAGGGCTACGACTAATAACGCGACTAAGCCATGCGGTCGATTTTGTCGTGCAATCACCATTTCCTAGGCACTCCCCCATTTCGCCATGCCACGCCGCACAAGCTATCGTGCTTGATTTGAACGATTTCTTAAAACACTAAACCAAACAAATGGTTAATCGGAACAATTTTGCGCCGGGCAACGATACCGAGGTATTCGGATTTCACAAGCAATCATAAAGGATGCAGTGATGAACGATCAACTAGCGTATTGCTTCTGGATCCGGTCGAGTCTTAGTAATCGGTAGCCGGGATCGTCGCCATTAGGAATTATTGCGATAGTTTGAGGGAAACAACGAAAAACGAACTCAAGTCAGATCTCTCCAAAAGAAGCTCCGTGACAAGATTACAGAATTGGAGTTTTTTTACCATGACATTGTTTGATTGTGGTCGAATACCCTAGCCTTAGTTATGCCCTTCGTGGGCGCTTTTTGCGCCGACGCTCATTACCTTGACATCGACGCTCGCCTTGCCGGCGTTCTCGAAGCTCAGTCGGAGTTTGAATAATTCACCCTTTCGGAGCGGCGATTTCAGCCCGCTCAGCATGACGTGCAGACCCCCCGGCTTGAACTTGACCCTGTCGCCTGGCTTGATTTCGATCGGCCCGGCGGTCTCCATCATCATGACGCCTGATTTCATAACATGATTATGCAGCGCGGCTTTGCCACCGCGATCGGTGCCGACCATGATCAGGCGGTCTAGCTTGCTGCTATTGTTGACGACCGTCAGATAAACGGCTCCGACTTTTGCCTCCCCTGCGGACGCCCGCGCCCAGGGATGCATGATCATCAACCCGCCAACCTTGACGCCATCGGCGCGTAATGTTTGCCCTGGCAGCGCGAATACGGAAAACAGCAAGACCGCAAACAAGATAAGAAAGGGTTTCATCCGACTTTGTTAGCAATGGTCCCATGGCGAATTCCTACACACATTACCCAGACGGTTCAAACTCAAGCTAGGCGGCCAGCGCTTGGCCTGCCGTTCGACGACGTATCCGGCGAGGTCAATCTGGATCAACGAACCAAAGTTCAACCCTCTTCTTCAACGACAATGAACGGATTGCGAGCAAGCACGTTTGGCTATAATAAACCCGATATACTGAAACTAAATCTTCAGGTTTTGAATCAACTGCTGTGCGGCCTCCTGAGGGCCGATGTCGCGGGTCTCAGCCCGGTCCAGCAGGGCATCTAATTGTTGTTCGCAATCGGCTGTGATTCGACTGCGGACGGTGTCCTCAACAGTCTTAACGATGCGGGTTTCGAGGATGCGTCGACGGCGGAGTGACAATTCACCCGTGTCCTGCAGGTGTTGGAAATGCTTATCGATGCTGGCAGCAAGCTCGGCGATGCCGTCGCCTTTCTGGGCACTGGACAATAACACCACCACCTGCCAGCCAAACCGATTCTTTCCGCTCAAACCCAAGGCAAGCATGGATTGCAGATTGGATGCGGTCTCCTGGGCGTCTGACTTGTCGGCCTTGGAGACGACGTGGATATCGGCAATTTCGAGCACGCCGGCCTTGATCGCCTGGACCTCGTCCCCGAGGCCCGGTGCCGAGACGACAACAATCGTGTGCGCCGCCTCGGCGATGTCGACTTCGTCTTGGCCAATGCCGACGGTCTCGACCATGACCACGTCGAAGCCAGCGGCGTCGAGGATATCGACCGTATCGAGGCTGGCCCGGGCTAGGCCGCCCAAGGCGCCGCATGTCGCCATGGAACGTACGAAGGTGCCGTCATCGGTGGCGAGGTCGCCCATGCGCACGCAATCGCCGAGTATTGCACCGCCAGAGAACAAGCTTGACGGATCAACGGCGATGATGCCGACGCGGCGCCCGGAAGCCCGGAACGCCTGCGCCAGAGCACAGACCAAGGTCGATTTGCCACTGCCCGGCACGCCTGTGATACCAATCACATGAGCGTTGCCGGCATGGCGGTAAATCTCGGCCATGGCGGTGTGGCTCTCCCCGAAGCCGGCCTCGGCGCGCGACATCATCTTGGCGATGGCGCGGGTGTTTCCCTCGAGCACCTCGGCGACCATGCCGTCGGCAGCCGTTTTCTCGGTGCTCTTGCGGGACGGTTTCTGTTTGGCACTCATTCACCGTCTTTCTTGTTCACCCGCGCGTCCATCATTCCGGCGGCTATGTATTCGGCCGCTAGGTCCCGGTAACTTGGCCAAATATAGTCCATCATCTCCTGATCGGCGTCGCCGACGTTGCGCACGAAGCGCGCTGGCGATCCGGCCCACAGCTGGCCCGCCGGCACGCGCTTACCCGGCGGCACCAGCGAGCCTGCAGCAACAACGGCGCCGGTTTCGACCACGGCGCCGTCCATCACCGTCGCCTGCATGCCGACCATACAGCCGTCCTCCAGCGTGCAGGCATGGATCAACGCCATATGGCCAATGGTGATGCCGTCGCTGATGTAGGTACCAAAAGTATGGCTGTCGACGTGGACGATGGTGCCGTCCTGGATGTTGGTGCTCTCGCCAATTCGGATCTCATTCATGTCGCCGCGCACGATGCAGCCGTACCACACACCGCTGCCCGAACCGATCTCGACGTCGCCGATGATCACCGCCGTCGGTGCGATGAAGGCGTCGTCAGCGATTTTCGGCATCACGCCACGGTAGGGCAGGATATTGTCCGCCAAGCGAGATTCCTTTCTACGCTCCGTCCCCGGCCAGCCAATACCGCATCACGGCGCTGACAGTGGGCGGCAAAATCGGCGTCGTTCATACACGAGATATGCATTTTCTCCAATACCGGCGCATCACCGGCGGTGATATTCGGCGCGCAGAACCGGGGGTTGACGTTGACTTACCCGGCCTAAACCCTAATATCCTGGTTTTCCGATCCTTAACGAAGGATACCAGGCGGCCGACACGACTCTGGCTGACAAATTTAATCCGTATGAGTTTTTCCGATCTTGGTCTGAGCGATGAAGTCCTGCGCGCCGTCAGCGACGCTGGATACTCCGAGCCGACGCCGATCCAGGCTGGTGCGATCCCGGTCGTGCTGATGGGCCGCGACATCTTCGGCTGTGCCCAGACCGGTACAGGCAAGACGGCGTCGTTCACTTTACCGATGATAGACATCCTCGCCGCCGGCCGAGCCAAGGCGCGGATGCCGCGATCACTGATTCTGGAGCCGACGCGCGAACTCGCGACCCAAGTTGCCGAAAGCTTCGCGACTTATGGCAAATATCACAAGCTGACCAAAGCGCTGTTGATCGGCGGTGAGCGGATGAACGAACAGGTGCGCGTCGTCGACCGCGGCGTCGACGTATTGATCGCAACGCCAGGCCGGCTACTCGATCTGTTCGAGCGCGGGCACCTGTTGATGAACGACGTCAAGATCTTAGTCATTGACGAGGCCGACCGGATGCTCGACATGGGGTTCATTCCGGACGTCGAGCGCATCGTCTCCCTGGTGCCGAAAATCCGCACGACGTTGTTCTTCGCGGCCACCATGCCGCCGGAAATCCGCCGCCTCGTTGATGCCTTCCTGATGAACCCGAAGGAGATTAGTGTCGATCCGCCGGCAACGGCGGCCAAATTGGTGACCCAGGGCCTGGTCATGGTAAGCCACCGCGATGGGAAACGACCCGGCGGCGGCCAGAAAGAGAAGCGCGCCGCGCTACGACAACTGATCACTCAGGAACGGCCCCGCAACGCGCTGATCTTCTGCAACCGCAAGCGCGACGTCGACATCCTCCACCGGTCCTTGAACCGCCACGGATTCACCGCCGACCGCCTGCACGGTGACATGGTCCAGTCGTTGCGCACGGAGACACTTGGCAGGTTCAAAACCGGCGATATCAAGTTGCTGGTCTGTTCCGACGTCGCCGCGCGCGGCCTCGACATCCCAGAAATGAGCCACGTCTTCAATTTCGACGTGCCGACCCACTCGGATGACTACGTACACCGGATCGGCCGCACCGGACGCGCCGGCCGCGAGGGCCGCGCCTTCACAATCGCTACGCCGGAGGACAGCAAATATCTCGTCGCGATCGCCGCCATCACTGGCCAGAAGATTCCAATGGTAGCCCTGGAGGGCGGGCCCGCCGGCAAGACCGATGGCGATGCCAAACCCAAGGCTGAGACCAAGGCGAAAACCGCGGCGCCGGACGAGTTGGATAAACCGCGACGTGGCCGTCGCGGCCGCGGGCCGGGGCGGGGTTGGAAGGCGCCGCGACCGGAGCCGACCACGCGTGACGTGCCGGTCAAGGGTCTCGGCGATCATATGCCGGCCTTCCTGCGCACCGCCCCACATCAAAAGTCCAAGTAAGCGAAACCACCCCTCGCTTTCGACGTCGGGATGCCTATATGAGCTCAAACGGAAGCCGGGATGGGCGAACTCAACGCCGCTCTTTCCCAATTCGCGGGCATGAGCACCATCGCGATGGAGTGGCAGGCGAGCCCGAGCAAGACGTCGAGACAGACGAGCGCGCCGTAGTTACCGAGTAGATCGTCGTTGACGAATATCTCCGGCACCGCGTGCGCCCCGAACGAATCACCATCCCGCTCTTGCCGCCAGTGGCGTCCAAAAGCGCTAGCGCACACTGGCTGAACGGGCGCCATTACCTTATAAGTGGATTTCGATCTTGCGGTAGTTCACATTTCAACTCTTAAACAATTATGAACCAATCGGTACATAATTGCTAAATAAAAATGCCACGCCTTAGTTCAGCACCGTCAACGCAACGCCAGCGATGTCGTCGAGGACGGCACGGTCCGGGTTGACCTTGCCGATCACCATGATGCCGTTGACGGCGCCGGTCAGGTAACGTGCCAGCTGGCGCGGATCCTTGCCCGCGGCGACATTGCCCTCCTCCTGGGCACGGGCAACGAGCCGGTGGAACGCCTCCTCCATCACCGCCAGCCCGGCCCAGCAACGCTCCGCCGCCTCCGGATCGATGGGCCCAACCTCGACTGAGCAGTTGTTGAGAAAACACCCGCGCTGGCCGCTGCCGTCAGTCATGCGATCGACGGCACGTCTAAACATCGAGACAATCACCTGGCGGGCCGGCGCATCGAGTTCAGCTGCCGAGCGCACCTGCGCGGTGACGTTGTCCTTGTAATGGTCAAGGGAGGCGAGGAACAGGTCGTGCTTGGAGCCAAAGGTCTCGTAGAGACTACTCTTGGAAAGCCCCATCGCCTGCATCAGGTCGCTGACCGAGGTCGCCTCGTAGCCCTGTGACCAGAATACCTGCATCGCTTTTTCGAGCGCTTCTCTTTTGTTAAATTTCCTTGGTCTGGCCACCGTTCTCACTACTCGCGACAATTCGATTCGCTGGTTTGTATCTGTTTTGGACCAATAAGTCCACTATTTTTGCTGAGTCAAGCCCGGTTCAATGTTCGATTATGTAGGATGAGCCCACCCGCGGGCAGCTAAATCAAGCCGGCCAGCGGCGAGGTTGGATCGGCGTACATCTTCTTGGCCATGCGGCCAGCCAGATAAGCGTCGCGTCCGGCCTTAACCGCTGCCTTCATGGCGCGCGCCATGCGGATCGGATCGTTGGCTTCGGCGATGGCCGTATTCATCAGCACCCCATCGCAGCCGAGCTCCATGGCGATGGTGGCGTCGGAAGCGGTGCCAATTCCGGCGTCAACAATCACCGGCATACTCGATTGCTCGACGATGAGGCGGATGTTGACCCGGTTCTGGATGCCGAGGCCCGACCCGATCGGTGCGCCCAGGGGCATGATCGCAACGGCGCCGGCGGCCTCAAGGCGGTTACACATGATGGGGTCATCGGTGCAGTAGGCCATCACCTGAAAGCCCTCTTTGGTTAGCGTTTCCGTGGCTTCCAGGGTCTCAACGATCTGCGGATAGAGGGTCTTCTGCTCGGCCAGGATTTCCAGCT
>PTLJ01000002.1 GCA_002938045.1 Alphaproteobacteria bacterium MarineAlpha3_Bin4 | reverse complement strand
TCTGGGGCGCTGGCCCCGGTGGCCTTCGGTGTTCTCAGCGAATTGAGCAATTTGGAAACAACGCTGATAACGCTAGCTGCGATGGTGTTGGCCTCAGTTCCGCTCTGTTGGCTTCTTAGACCGTCGCTGGCGGCAGTCGACGTTGAACGGACTTAAGTCAGGTATTCATAAATGAGAAAGTAGCTTAAAATACGGCGCGGCGGATTAAGTTAAGACCAATTAAGAACAGCACCACCAGCATCACTTTTCGAAACGTTTCCTGGTTAATGTGGTCACGCACGCGCGCGCCCACCCATAGCCCGATAAGGCCCGGTAGGCATGCGTAAATGGAGAGCGGTAGGGTTTGTGTATTGAGGATGCCGTTGCTCCAGTATCCAAGCACTAAGGGTACCGAACCGACCAACCAGATCAGCCCGATGCTGCGGATCAAGATATCTCTCGGAAGTTGTATCAGCACGAAGTACATGATCATCGGTGGTCCCCAAACGGCCGAGACACCGCCCAGCAGTCCACCCAAGGCGCCTGCCAGGGGGCCGGCCCAGCGCTCCGTTTGAGGACTTAGCGGATGCGCCCGGGGCCTGACTAGGTTCGATGCCGCGAAGATGGTAACGCAAGTGCCGAGGATGCCAAACATGACGTGCGGATCAAAGCCAACAACGAAATATGTGGTGGAGATGAAGAACAGAAGGAAAGTAAGAATCATCAACCAGAACCGGCGAACGATTGCAAGGTCGAAACCGGCTCGAACAGCCTGCCAAAAGTTAGTGACGACGATCGGTACGACGACGATTGCTAGCACTGTTGTCGGCGGCAGGAAATTTAGCAAGATCGCGATCGAAACGATCGGCAGGCCGAGGCCAACGATACCCTTGAAGATACCGCCAATAATGACGGCAACGAAGATAATCCCCAGCGTTGCCGCATCGAAGCCGAATAGCACCCGTCAGCCCCCCTCGATCCGCACCCGTTCACGGCTGAGCAATGTGAGAGCGTTATCGTCCTTGAGTGCCGGTACGCCTGGCTCGAGAAGGGCGCAGCCGCCATCGACGACGATTGCCTGCGCGAAGACGCCGTCTCGTGGCTTCAGGAAACCGTTCATCTCGCCGGCGTTGTCGATCAGCCGGCGGGCGACGCAGGCCTCCATCCAGCAGCCCACGTCAGAGGCAACGCCGTTTCCCAGCACTGGTGTCATGCCAAAATCGCGGATCCGGGTCAGGCCGTGCTCTAGCGCTTCGATGCTGCCCATCTTCATCAGCTTTAGCTTAACGTAGCGCGCGGCGCCGGTCTCGGCCGCTTGTTCGATGTCGTCTGGCCCATAGATCGATTCGTCGAGCATCATCGGCACTGTCGCCGCTTCGGCGACAGCGATTGCGGCCAACCAGTCACCGGCGGCGCAAGGCTGCTCGAAGAGTTCAATGCCATCGGGGTCAAGACCGGCGGCGAACTCGACGGCGTCTTCGATGCCGTAACCTTGGTTGCCGTCAAGACGGATCAGCGCTCGGCCGCCGACCAGGCGCTGAATTGAGCGCACACGCGCCATATCTGCTGCCGCATCAAAGCCGACTTTGACCTTGAGCGTGCCATAGCCCTCTTCCAAGCTCGCCTCGATCTCGTGCGTGTAGCCCGCCTCGTTGGCGGCGTTAACGACCGCTAACAGCGGCACCCGAACCTGCTCAGCGACGTCTAGCAGCTCCGAACCGGCCGCCATCTCGACCGCTGAGGCCAATGCCGAAGCCGTGAACGGCATTGCCAGATGGGCCGTGGCAAGCACGCTCAGGGCATCCTCTGTCTCCATGCCGGCGATGCCCTCGGCCAGGCCGCCGACCGTAGCCCAACTCATCTCTATGGTTTCAGGCGTATAACCGGTCAAGATCGTCGCCTCACCGTAACCAAACGCACCGCCGTTGCCCTCAATGACCGCGAGCACCGTGTCGAACGCCTCGACGGTGCCAAGGGCTAGTTTGTAAGGCTCAATTAATGGCAGTCTTAGGAGGTAAAGCGTTGTTCGCTCAATGCGCATGTAGCAGGCCTCAAAATCTCAATTTCCATAGAACTATAAAGCTATATAGTTCTTGAATACAAGGGGGCATGGACGTATCATCTTGGCTAGTTCCGATTGCGGCCTAAGAAGGTCAGCAAGGGTGGTGGTGGAGGATTTGTTGGAACTTTCCCGGATTGCACAAGCATTGAGCGAAGACACGGGCGGCTACGGCCGTGATCGCCCGCGTGTGCCCAAATACCTGCGCCTTAGCGACTGCATCGCCGGTGCCGTCGAGGCTGGTGAACTCAAGCCGGGCGAGCGTTTGCCCGGCGAGAGCGAACTGGCCGAAGCGTTGCCAGCCAGTCTGGGCACTGTCCAGAGGGGACTCGCCATCCTTGCCGAGCAGGGCATCGTCGTCCGCCACCACGGTCGCGGCACCTTCGTCGCTGAGCGTCAGATGCCGGCGGACGACCTCTGGCACTTCCGGTTCCTCGGCGATGACGGCGAAACGCTGCTACCGATCTACACGCATGTATCAGCCGTCGAGCGGGTTACGGAAGCTGGGCCATGGAAGGACTTCCTCGGACCGGCCACGTTCTACGTCGTCATCGACCGCGAGATAGACGTCAACCACGAGTTTACAGCGCTGGCACGGCTGGCGCTCGATGGTAGTCGCTTCGGCGGTCTGCTCGAGTTCGGGCCGCGCGCGCTTGACGGGGCCAGCATACGCGACGTTATGCGCGCGAGTTTCGGCGTGCAGACGCTGCGCTTCCGCACCCAGGTTGCCTGCGCGTCGCCGCCCAATGGCATCAGCGTCGGCGCCGGCGAGACGGGGTTAGTCTGTTATATCCTCGGCTACGGCTATCGTGACACGCCGGTTAGCCACCAGACCCTCTACGTGCCGCACAACCAGCGACGGCTCGACATACGTGAACGCATGGGTTGAGGCCACGGGCAGGAAAATACGACATGTTCAATTCAATCTACATGCGGGAAAGAATGGGGACAGCCACAATCGAGACCATTCATGGCCCCTCGCCCACCAAAATTATTGAGAACGGGCTCGAATTCTTGCAGGACATCGAAGCCGACGCCAATTCTGCCCTATGGAAGGACCGGCGGGATCACCGGCGGCTGGTTGAACATGGACATCGGCCAGTTGGTGCTGCTGATCTTGGCCCCGGACAAGAATCATTGCAACGAACTGCGCCAGATGGCGAAATAATGCCCGGCATCGACGATTTGGTGCCTGTCGGGGGAGTCCTGAACGCCGGCTCGAAGGCATATGAATGCCTGGGCTTCACCCTAAGGCCCCAGGCCCAACACCCGTTCACCTCAGGTGCCTCTTTTGGCTACATAGTCGAGTTTGCAGAGGCGGGATCACCATGAGTACCGGTAGCCTGAGCGTTTCCGTTTGGCGCGGCAGCAAGAAAGGCCGCTTCGCCGATTACGACGTGCCGAGGCGCGACAGGCAGACGGTGCTTGATGTCGTCACCCATATCCAGCGCTACATCGACCCCAGTCTTAGCTACAGATTTGCCTGTCGGGTCGGGGTTTGCGGGTCCTGCGCCATGACCGTCAACGGTCGCGCGCGCTGGACTTGCCGCACCCATGTCAACCAAGTCGCTGCCGACGGCCGGTTGCGGATTGAACCGTTGCGCTCCCTCAGGGTGATCAAGGATCTGTCGGTCGATATGACCGACTTCTTCGACAAATGGGCGAAAGCGAAGGGCGCATTCGAGCCGACTGCAACGCGCACCAATGATTTGGCCGCGATCCAGCCCGGCGATTTTAAGCGTCGACAGGCAAGCGCCGGTATCGAGTGCATCGGCTGCGGTGTTTGCTACGCCAGCTGCGACGTTGTTCAGTGGAACTCGGACTACCTCGGTCCAGCGGCCCTAAATCGCGCCTGGACGCTGATCAACGATGTCCGCGATGGCGGCAGCCGCGAACGCCTCGCCGCCGTCGCTGGCGACGCCGGTTGCCACGCCTGTCACTCGCAGCAGGGTTGCGTCGAAAGCTGCCCGAAGCACCTTAACCCAACTGCCTCGATCGCTGGCCTCAAACGTGCCGTGGCTTGGGCGGCGTTGAAAGGTACGCTATGAGCGCCCGTCCTGACACCCTTGGCGAAACCCGGCTGTGGCTGGCGCAACGGTTCAGCGCCGCCGTTTTGGCGATCTGTGTCGTCATCCACCTCGGCGGCATGATCATGACCGTGCAAGCGGGCCTAACGGCGGCCGAGATCATCGGCCGAGTCGGCGGACATGCCGGTTGGTTTGCCTTCTATGTAGTGTTCGTGTTGGCGGCGGCTATCCACGCGCCGATCGGGCTGAGGACGGTGCTGAGCGAGATGATGGCGATCCCGAAGCACCACGCCGGTCTGCTGGCACTCGTCTTTGGCCTGTTCCAGGCGGCGCTGGGCCTAAAGGCGGTATGGGGCTTTTATCGGCTGGGTGGTGGGGCATGAGCCACCAGCACCGCAACCACCCCGCCTATTGGGCTTTCGTGCTGCACCGGGTGTCGGGCGTAGTGCTAGGGTTATTCCTGCCGGCGCACTTCCTCGTCCTCAGGCTGGCGGTTGAGGATGCCCGCGCCATGGACGCCTTCCTCGCCTGGACATCCAACCCGCTGGTCGCATTGGCCGAGGCTGGCCTGGTGGTGTTGCTTGCGGCCCACCTTACCGGCGGCCTAAGGCTATTGGCAGTCGAGTTTCTGCCGTGGCGGAACTGGCAAAAGACCATGATCACGATTTCCGGAGGAGTCAGCCTATGTGCCGGGTTGGCGTTTCTGCTCAATGCCTCTTGAGAAGGCCCTTATTCTCGTCGGCGACGACGGCTTCGGCTACGCGCTCGTGCTCAGCGCCATGTGGCTTCTTGGTATGGCAACAGCGGACGAGATGCCGCTGATTATCATCACCGGGTTCACCATGCACGCGTTGAGCCTCGCCGCGCAGGTGTGGGTCGGGTTGGTGACGGCTGGGACGGGCATCCAGTTCCTGTGGTGTGTACCCGCAGTGGCGATATGCGCCTGGCTCGGGCTCAAGGTCTATCGGATATTGAACAAGCGTTGGCTCCTGAGGCCCGTGCGGGCGCTGTTGCTAATTTTCACCTCGACGTTGGTTTTCTAAGGAGAAGTGAGATGAACATTGATCTCGAAACCGTGGAAGAAACGGCCAAGGCCCTCTACATCCGCGCATTGAAAGTGCTTCCCGACGATATCAAACAGGGCTTCACACGGCTCGACTCCAGCGAGACCGATGCCACCGGCAAGAGCATCCTGGCGACCATGATCGATAACATCGAGGTCGCTGAGGAGACCGACAACCTGCTGTGCCAGGATACCGGCATACCCATCTACAACGTCACCATCGGCTGTGGCGTCGAGGTTGACGGCTGGGGCCTCAAGCAAGCGATCCGCCGCGGCTGTGCGCGGGCGACGCGGGAATACCCGCTGCGCTCCTCAGTCGTCCATCCGGTGACACGCGAGAACGAACACACGTCCTGTGGCATCCGCGTGCCGGTGATCAATCTGGACTTTTCCAACGTCGCCGATGAGTTGGAGATCGAGATGATACCCAAGGGGTCCGGTTCTGAGAATGGCTCGTTCTTGAAGATGTGTATCCCGGCCGACGGCATCGCCGGCGTTAAGACCTTCGTCATCGACCGGGTAATGGAAGCTGGCGGCAAGGTCTGCCCGCCGACTATCGTCGGTGTTGGCGTCGGCGGCACGTCGGATTTGTGTGCACACCTGGCCAAGGTCGCGGCGACGCGCGAACTCGGCTCCGCTTGCGCAGACCCAGAAGGGGCGAAGCTAGAGGCAGAACTCTCAGCCGCTGTCAATTCGCTTGGTATCGGGCCGCAGGGGCTGGGCGGCGACTCGACTGCCTTCGCCGTTCACGTCGAGATCGCCGCTACTCACATCACCATGAACCCTGTTGCTGTCAACATCCAATGCCACTCGGCGAGGCGCGCCCGTGCCACCATAACACCGGTGGGCGTCGAGTTCGGATTCTAGGGAGGGGGATGTGGCTGCTTACAACATCAAGATGCCGTGCATGGGAGAGGACGTTTACAAGCTCCGGATCGGTGACCATGTGACACTGCAAGATGCGCTTTTCGGCATCCGCGACGCAACCCAAATCCAGATGTTCGACCACGGCCGCGAGACACGCCTTGATCTCACTGGCCACGCGGTCATCCACACCGCACCCAACGTACGCCGGGTCGATCCCTCAAATTCGTGTCCGGCCGGCTACGAGTCGGTCTGCATCGGCACTACCACGTCGATGCGCATGGAGCGATTCACACGCCCGTTGATGGAACGGAATGGCGTGCGCATTATCATCGGCAAGGGTGGTCTCGGACCGGAATCGTCGCAGGCGTTCCAGGACTTGGGGGGGGTCTATCTCGCCATTATCGGCGGCACTGCGGCGCTAGAAACGACTTGGATTAAGCGTATTCTCGACGTCGACATGGACGACCTTAACCCGGAAAGTCTTTGGCAATTTGAAATCGCCGACTTCGGACCGTTGCTGGTGGCGATGGACAGTCACGGAGGAAGCCTTTACGAGGCCGTCAACCTGACCGCACGCGAGCGCCGTGCTGCGGCTCTGGCGAGCATGGGCGTCGAGACGTGAGGCGGATCGATACCGATGTTTTGATCCTTGGCTCCGGCGGTGCCGGGCTATTCGCGGCGCTACACACGCTGCAGGTGGCGCCGGACCTGGACGTCACCGTTGCGGTAAAAGGCCTGCTCGGAAAATGCGGCTGCACGCGCATGGTGCAGGGCGGTTATAACGTCGCCTTGGCTAAAGATGATTCGGCCGAGCGCCACTTCATGGATACCATCGAGGGTGGCAAGTGGCTCAACAACCAGGACCTTGCTTGGACTTTGGTGACCGAGGCTCAGGTTCGTATTCGAGAGCTCGAGAACGAGCTCGGCTGCTATTTCGACCGCAATCCGGACGGCAGTGTGCACCAAAAGGCGTTCGCTGGGCAGACTTTTGACCGCACCGTGCACAAGGGCGATCTTACCGGTATCGAGATCATTAACCGTTTGGCAGAGCAGGTATGGTCGCTGGGCATCAAGCGGCTCGAGGACCATCGCGCCGTGGAGTTGATCAAGACAACTGACGGAAGTGCTCTCTCAGGCGTCTTGATGATCGATATACGCTCGGGCGACTTCACTTTCGTTCGTGCCCGGGCCGTGTTGCTCGCCACAGGTGGCGGGCCGACAATGTACCGCTACCATACGCCGTCGGGTGACAAATCTTGCGACGGCCTGGCAATGGCGTTACGCGCCGGCTTGCCTGTAAGAGACATGGAAATGGTGCAGTTTCACCCGACCGGCCTGATCGCTGGTCCCGACACGCGCATCACCGGCACCATCATTGAGGAAGGACTGCGCGGTTTTGGTGGCCATCTTCTTAACGGCGAAGGCGAGCGTTTTATGACGAGGTACGACGAGCAAGGAGAGCGCGCGACGCGCGATATCGTCAGTCGCGCCATGTTAAGTGAAATGCGGGCTGGCAACACTGGTGCTAACGGTGGGCTTTTTCTTACCATGCGCCATCTCGACGGCACCGCGGTGCGTACAAACTTCCGCGGTATGGTCGATCGCTGCGCCGATTGCGGATTCGATTTGGTTTCGGGCTTGGTCGAGGTGGTGCCGACGGCGCACTACATGATGGGTGGTGTTGTCTTCGAGGCTAACGGCAAGACCTCCCTCCGTGGCCTGTTCGCGGCCGGCGAGGACACCGGTGGCGTGCATGGAGCCAATCGTTTAGGTGGCAACGGCGTCGCTAACTCGACCGTATTTGGTGGCCTTGCCGGCGACGGCATCGCGCGCTGGCTTGCTTCGGCAGGCGAGTTAGCAGAGCCGGACGCGACGGCGCTCAATGACGCTTGCGGCCATTGCTTGCATCCATTCGAAAAACCATCCGGCGATATCGAGGCAATCCGTGAGCGGCTCTATGACATGATGTGGGAAGATGCTGGCATTATCCGAGATGCGGCAAGCCTGGAGCGGGCGCGGACGGAATTGGACGCCCTCAGGCGAGATTTAAACGAAATCGGCGTCAATGCCGGCACGCGCGCCTATCATCTCGCCTGGCATGATTGGCTCAATCTCGAGAACCTAATCCTGGTCAGTCGCGTCATTGTCGCTGCCGCCACAGCGCGCGACGAATCGCGCGGCGCGCACTTCCGCGCCGACTTTCCCGACGCATGCGATATCGGGAACTCTTGGTTTACCAGCGCGCGCCTTGACGGTGACGACATCGCCGTCGAACGCAAACCGGTCAGGTTCACCCGCATACGTCCCGGGGAGACTCTGCTCCGCGAGACAGCTGCTGAGTGACCGGTTGAGGGCTTCGGATGATCGTCACGAAACTGCTGTACGGAGCACCGGCTTGTGGCGACGATGGCTCTCGACTTAATCAGGCCGCGCGAGATAAGCTACCACGGCACTCCTAACCGTCGGCGGTAATGTTGGGGCTGGCGGCCGAGTTATCAACGAAGCAGACCAGCGTTTCCAAGATGTCATCGATGAAATTTTGTTGACAAGGACGCAATCGAAGATCGCGTAGAGCAACCCTTGTTCGACGGGTAAGCATTGATGATGTGCATGATTTTTCCCTGTCTCTTTTTGTGGTGGTTGCTGTAAGGAAATTTGGCGTAACCTCTACGTGGCTTACTTGATTGCGGTTAAGCAGAGCGGCCGTCGTCGAGACGTGATTGCAGTTGTCGCCGACGTCTAACCTCGCGCTATGGCTAATGGGACCAGGGGGAGGGGGAATGCCTCAACAGAAATCCAAGATTACCGCTAGCGTCGATTACGTGATCGACGGCAAGCAGCACGGCTACCTCTCCATTCCCTATTCGCACGACAAATCTGCGTGGGGCTCAATTCAGATGCCCATCACCGTGATCAAGAATGGCGAAGGGCCAACGGTTCTATTGACCGGCGCCAATCACGGAGACGAATACGAGGGTCCGATCGCGCTTGTTAAGCTGCGCGCCCGGCTCGAGCCTTCTGCAATCAGGGGCCGGGTGATAATCATACCGGCCCTCAACTACCCGGCCTTCCGGGCTGGTCGGCGTACGTCGCCGATCGACGGCGGCAACATGAATCGGGTGTTTCCGGGAAATAGCGACGGTACCATCACCGAGATGATCGCCCATTACGTGATAAGCAAGGTGCTGCCGTTATGCGACGCTGTTGTCGACATTCACGCCGGTGGTAGGACGATGTATCTGAGCCCTTGCACTGTCATCCACGAACTCGCCGATAAAGAATTGATGGCCCGTACTCTGGCCGTATCCAAGGCGTTTGGGGCACCGATTAGTCTAATCCTAGTTGAACTTGACGCATCGGGCATGCTCGATACTGCGGTTGAAGAGGCGGGCAAGGTGTTTGTCTCAACAGAGCTCGGTGGTGGCGGCTCGGCCAGCGTTGAGACTATCTCTATCGCCGAGACTGGAGTGCGTAACATCCTCTGTCATTTCAACATGATCGACGAGGTGCCGGTCGTCCGGCCCGGCGGCACCCGGGTCATGCACGCGCTCGGCGAGGCCTATGTGCCTGCTATGGCGTCGGGACTCTATGAAATCGTTGCTGAGATTGGCGCCGAGGTTGCCGCGGGCGACGTTGTAGGTCGTATCCATTTCGTCGACGACGCCGAACGTGTGCCGCTGCTCCACACGGCGCCAAAGGCGGGGACGGTGATCCAACGCCACCTGCCGGGGTTGATTGAGAAGGGCGATTGTCTCGCCCTAATCGCCGAAGACTATAACCACGACTTATGAATGGGCTCCTGTAAAGCTGGAGCAACGGTCGACGCATAACACCCAGCCTACAGGTGGTCGCTCATGTAACGCAGCACGAGCGGGAAGCTCACCTGCCTCACCTGATCCTGGCACCCTTTGAGCAGGACCTTGAGCATGTCTCCCTCGCCCAAGAGCAGATCCGGGCGCTGGTGCGCGACCGAGAGCAGCGCCAGGTCCACGTCCCTGTGCTGGCGGTAGCTGTCGAACGTCCTGCCGATGCTGCTGTTCTCATCTGCCTGCTCGACCATCTGGCGGATTGCGGTGATCTTCTTCGTTATCCGCACCGGCAACTTGGCCAGAAGGCTGCCCAACATGTCCCGGTCATCGTCAGTCGGCGGCAAGTAGGCCTCCGACGGCTGGAAGATCTCAGACCAGAACTTTTCGCTCAGTGCGTTTGCCTTCTCGATTTCCACGACCTCGGCCTGCCACTCCTCTAACGACAACTGCCCAGGCTCTTGATTGTTGCCAAACAGCCCCTTCTCATCCGGTTTCGGCGGTAGCTGCTGATGGCTGGTGAGAGTGCGCCAGCCGTCTCCCAAGAAGTCGCGCAGCGCAGGGCCTTCCTTGCGGTCCTGAAGTAAGTTTTCTAGGAATTCACGGCGTCTGGCCGCCGGTTGGTGGCCGGTACGGAAAATCATTCCGCGGCAGCGAGTGGTCAATCCGGGGATGATGTATCGGCGCAGCGCGTCCTTGAAGTGTTCGGCGAAAGTGGGTGACAGGATGAACGGCAGCGGTGTTACCAAATCTGGATCAATACCGCCCTGCAGGGCGTCGAAATAAGTCTGCACAACATCGGAGCAAACTTCGGCAAAAACCCTGGACGCGTGTTCGTCGGCATCAATACGTGCCGCCGCCGCCTCAGCGGCCATGCGCTGGCATTCTTCCTTTATCTCGCGCAGGAGCTCGGTTAGCAGCCTTTTTTCGTTTTCGATGTTAGGATCCGACTGCGCGTCTCCGTTAGGCAACAGTTCTTCTAGCCTCGCCTCGAACTTTCTCCGGTTCTTGTCGTCGTTCTTGCGCTGGAACATGCTGTGGATAATGGTACGCACGCTCTTGCGCAACCCGTTGCGGGTTTTGGTCTTGTTGATGAGTGGAATAAGGCCTTGATCCTGGGATTCAAACACATGCTCCCAGTCGATCGGACTGTCGCCGGTGGTTGGCCAGAGTTGCGTATTGGTAGATGCGCTCAACGTCCTCCTCCTACGCTGATCGCGAGCGCCGAATCTTGGCGGATATTCGTCGTAACGGGGTGCTTCAGCCTTCGCAACAATTTATTGCAGAAATTCTTGAGGCACCTTTCTCCACCGAGAAAGGCCATCCCATATCCCCATGGGTCGCTTTGAGAAGATAGCGATGGGAAATTATCCGTTATCCATTTAAAGTTGTGATTTATAGGCATTACATTTTTACGAAAATCGAGAAACATAATGGAGAATAATAAAGCAGACGGTGTTCAGGGGTGTGGATTTTCAGAGGGCGAATTCAAGCCAGTATCGGAACTCTCAATCCCAGTAACTGATATGGGCTTCCAGCTCGCTGACATGTGTTACGACGTGGTACATGTTCGAAACGGCCGGTTCTTTCGCCTTGATGATCATCTCGATCGTTGGGAATTGTCAATTGCAGAGCGACGTTATGATAGCCTGGACTACGATAGAAATTGTGTAGAAGAAATACTACACGGCTGCGTCGCGCAGGCTAATCTAAAAGACTCGATGATTTATTTCCTTGCAACCCGGGGTTCGCCTTCGGCTGCTCACAAGGATCTTAGGACTTGTCGGAACCGTTTCATGGCTTGGGCAATACCCTATTACGGCGTGGTCTCAGAGGAAGAATTGTCAACAGGCTGTGACATTGTGGTTGCACAGACCATTCGTATTCCTCCTGAGGCGGTCGATCCGACAGTAAAAAATTTTGGGCGTCTAGATTTTGTAAGGGCATTGTTCGAGGCTTACGATCGTAACGCGCTCTACGCTGTTTTATTGGACCAAGACGATAACGTAACAGAGGGCCGTGGATGGAATATCTTCATGCTCCGGGAGGGTCGTCTAATCTCACCTAAACGCGGCGTACTGGAGGGAATAACCCGCCGTACTGTAATTGAATTGGCTGAATGCCTTAACGTCGAGGCCGAGCTAGCATCTATTCCCGTGACTGACCTCACGCACGCCGATGAAGTCTTTCTGAGTTCGACTGCAGGCGGCATTATGCCTGTCCGTTCTATTGACGGTGTAAACATCGGTGATGGCTCCCCAGGTCCTGTGACACGCCGGCTTACTGAAATGTACTGGGGACTGCACGATGACCCTGATTACTCGACACCAGTTCGTTATGAACCTGCGGGAACGATTAAGGATCACGGTCTTATGACCGCATAAAACATATCGAAAGATAAAGAAGAAACGCCGAACAAAAGCGCCTTCGAGACACTTCCTAAAGATCGTCAACATTACCAGCGATGAGGCTTGGTTCCACCATTGCTCGCACATGACCTTTACAAACGTGTGGCTGGCCCAATTCGGGGATAAGATTGCACCGGCATCTTAGGGCGAGACCATCAAGGTTGCGTTATGCTGATGATTGCTAGCTCGACGGACCGGCCACCGTCGTCTGCAGCCAGGAAAAGTCAAGACAAAGTGGTTAGAAGAACAGTGGCAAGGTGCCTCATGGTGACAATATCTGGCAGGTAGCAGCTCGAGGTAAAACAAATAGCCATGAACCACCGGCGCAGTTTTACGGCTCGCAATCCCAGCGAAATTCGACGACAGTACTCCGGTCGTGGGCAATGGCCGACGGCGCCGGGAGGTAAGCCATGATCAGTCGGTTGAAAACGGTGTTGGAGGGCGGCCATTTCGTAGTGACGGCGGAGACCTCGCCACCGGACGCCGCTGATGCCGACGCTGTTCTTGCCCAGGCCAGCTGCCTGAAAGGTGTTGTCGATGCCGTCAACGTGACCGACGGGGCCGGCGCGCGAGCCCATATGTCGAACCTTGCCTGCGCTGCTATCCTGGCCCGAGACGGTATCGAACCGGTGCTTCAGTTCACCACTCGAGACCGCAACCGGCTCGCCTTACAGAGCGACCTGATTGGCACCGCCGCGCTTGGCATTCCCAATATCCTTTGTCTGCACGGTGACGAAGTCGATGTCGGCGACCATCCCGAGGCCGCGCCCGTTCACGATATCGACAGCCGCGCCCTGATAACAACGGCCCGGCGTATGCGCGACGAAGGGTGTTTCGAATCGGGCCGCATAATCGACCCGCCGCCGAAGCTCTTCATCGGCGCCGCTGACATGCCGCGCGAACCGGGGCCCAATTTCGACCCAAGTGGCGTTACCACTAAAATCGACGCTGGCGCGGATTTCTTTCAGACCCAGTTCGTCTTTGATGTCAACGCGTTGAAGCGCTACATGGCGCGGCTTTGCGACGCCGGCGTGCCGGAGCGCGCGAATTACATCGTCGGCCTTGGTCCGCTGGCCTCGGCTAAGAGTGCTAGGTGGATGAACGACAACCTATTCGGCGTCCACGTCCCAGAACCAATGATTGAACGCCTTGAAGGCGCTCGCGACGAGAAGGCTGAAGGCCGCGAGATCTGTCTCGAGTTACTACAGAAGGTGACAGAGATCAAAGGCATCCACGGCGCGCATCTTATGGGGCCGCGCCAGGAGCAGACCATCGCCGAGATTGTGGCCAGCTCGGGCATCGTCAGCGGTCGCTCCGGAACCGGTTGAATAGCACCTATGACCCTCGCGCTTTCGATTGCCGAGATCCGTCAGGCGGCGACGACAATTGCGCCGCATGTCTGCCGCACGCCCTTGCGAGTGTCGTCCGGACTGTCGCAGTACAACGGCGCCGAGGTGCTGCTCAAGCTTGAAACTATGCAAAATACCGGCGCCTTCAAACTGCGCGGCGCTACCAACAAGCTTCTGTCGCTTGACGATGCGGAGCGCAGCGCTGGCGTCATTGCCGTTTCGACCGGCAACCATGGCCGCGGGGTTGCCTTTGCTGCCGCCAAGCTCGGCCTGCACGCCGTGGTTTGCATGTCGGAGCTGGTGCCAACGGTCAAGGTTGAGGCCATCCGCGCACTCGGTGCCGAAATGGTGATCACCGGCAAGTCACAGGACGAAGCTGAGGAGACAGCTTTGGCGATGATCGCGGAGCTAGGGCTGGTCTACGTCTCGCCATTCGACGACAGGCATGTCATCGCGGGTCAGGGCACTATCGGTCTGGAATTGATGGCCGCCGTGCCGGCACTCGATACCATCATCGTGCCTGTTTCCGGTGGTGGTCTGATTGGCGGTATCTCCGTCGCTGCCAAGGCGCTCCGGCCCGATGTCCGTATCGTCGGCGTGACCATGGATCGGGGCGCGGCGATGTACGAATCGATCAAGGCCGGGAAGCCGGTGCAGGTCGAGGAAATGGTGTCGCTAGCCGACAGCCTTGGCGGCGGCATCGGCAGCAACAACCGCTACACCTTCGATTTGGTCCACGCGTTAGTCGATGATATGGTTCTGGTCACGGAAGCTCAGATCGCAGACGCCATGGCCTGGCTCTATTGGAACGAGCGCATCGTTGCCGAAGGAGCCGGTGCAGTCGGCGTCGCAGCGCTTTTGAATGGCTTTGCCGGCGGCGGCCGTACCGTAGCCATTGTCAGCGGTTGCAACGTGGACATGGCCGATTTCACCGAGATCGTCAGGGAGCGAGCACCGTGACCATATTGGTTCCTAACGAGATGGAGCTGGGGTAACTACCTACGGCTTGACTACGAGGCCATCACAGCCGTCTCCAATACATTCACCCGCTTGGCCTTTGGGCTTTTTCGACAACTTTAAGCGCTGGCTCTAAACTAGCGGTGTAATGATGTCGCTGCTCAATTTCGAGCCTGGCTACGTACATGCCAATTAATCGGTGGGATCAACCCGGTAACCAAACTCAGCCGCCCCTTCGGTCAGCCATTCCCACAGCGATTGGGCGAAGCCACGAGCGACGTAGACGTGGAACACATTCGTCTCGACACAATGGAGGAGAACGGAAATCTGCAGCAGGTTAGTGCCGGCGCATTGGTCAGGGCCGAAGACGCTGGGGTGGAGATCAATTGGGGCGCCCTTAGCCAATAGTTCGCGGACCCGCGCGCCCGAGATTTGGATCACGGTGTGGCCGTTGCTGACATCGGTGAGCGCCGCTGAGCCAGATGCCAGCGACATCCGAAAGCGCTCTTTCAGCAGCCCCTCGCCATGCCGCGCCGAGACCACCAGCCAGCGGTCCGGCGCTAACCACAACACCGTACACTCGCTGCTGACGGTAGCCGTGTTGGCCTCGGTAGGTAATGGGCAACCAGTTTCGGTCTTAACCGCGTGGGCGAAGGCTTGGTCGGTGGCATCGCCGGCGATGTGGACGACATTGAGGTCACACCGCTCGACCAGCATTATACCAGGTCCGTCCTCGCCGATGGCGCCATAGATGCCGGGCAGGTACGCCGCCACCAGTGCGGAGCGTTTTTTGGCCAAAGTGCTATCCACGGAGTCGTTCCTTCTCTGGGTCGATAAACACAGGATCCGTCACCCGTACCTTCACTGCTTCGTCGGTTACTGGCGAGACCGCATGCAGTGTCTCTCCGTGGTGCCGGCGGCCGTCGGCGACGATGGCGAGTGCGATCGGATGTCTTAAGTTAGGGCTATAGCAGCTCGATGTGACTTCTCCCAGCATCGGGTTGGGTGCCACGCGCTTGGGGTTGGCGACGATCTGGGCACCGCGCGGGACTGCGGTTCGACCGTCATCGGGGATCAAGCCGACGAGCTGCTTGCGACCATCGTCGTTTAACGCTGGGCGAGTTAGCGAGTGACGACCGATATAGTCCTTGGTGGTGCTCAGCATGCTGCCAAAGCCAAGATCGCCGGCCGTGGTGCGCCCGTTGATTTCGCCGCTGACGACATGGCCCTTTTCAATCCGGAGGATGCTCATTGCCTCGGTGCCGTATGGGCTGATGCCCAAAGGCGCGCCCGCATTCATGATCCATTGCCATACATCCATACCATAGTCCGCCGGTACGTTGATCTCGTAGGCGAGCTCGCCGGAGAAACTGATCCGGAACAACCGGGCCGGGGCACCAGCGATAGTACCGGTGCGAAAGGCCATGAACGGGCAGGCCTCGTTGGAGACGTCAATGTCGTCGGTGACTGCTTCCAGGAGTTTGCGGCTTGCGGGTCCGGCCAATGCCATACCGGCCCATTCCTCGGTGACCGAGACCAAATGCACGTCAAGCTCGGGCCACACTACATGGGCGTAGTATTCCAGGTGTTGCATTACAGGACCGGCGTTGGCGGTGGTCGTAGTCATCATGAAGTGATTTTCAGCGATGTGGGTGGTAGTGCCGTCATCGAAGACGATGCCGTCTTCTCTAAGCATGACGCCATAGCGTACCCGGCCGATCGGTAGCTTCTTGAAATCATTGATGTAGACCCGGTTGAGGAACTCGGCCGCATTGCGGCCCTGGATGTCTATCTTCCCCAGGGGAGACACGTCGACCATGCCAACCGTCTCACGCACGCTCTTGGCTTCCCGCCCTATCGCCTGCATTAGGCTCTCGCCGGGCCGCTCGTAGACCTGTGCCCTGAGCCAAAGGCCGGCCGGTACGAATCGAGCACCAGCTTTGACGTGCCAGTCGTACATCGCCGAACGTCGGATTGGCGTGAAATGCTGGCCGCGTTCGGTCCCGGTGATGGCGCCGAGCGTGATCGGCGTATAGGGCGGGCGGAAAGTCGTTGTACCCACGGTTGGGATTGCTACGCCTCGTAGTCCGGCCATGATGGCGAGGCCATTGACGTTGCTGATACGGCCTTGGTCGGTGCCCATGCCGAGCGTGGTGTAACGCTTCAGGTGCTCGACAGAGCGGTAGCCTTCGCAGTGCGCTAGGGCCACGTCTGGTGCAGTGACGTCGTTCTGCAGATCGACAAAACGTTTGCCACGAAATTTAGACGGTGGTGGCACATCCCATAGCGGTTGAAGAGCTGTCGGCAGTTCGTCGCCAACGGTTGGCGGTTCGGGTGCAGTGCCACACTTGAAGCCGGCCTGGACAGCGGCCTCCGTACCGGCTTCGGCGCCTTCCCTGAGGCAAGCAGCGAGCTGGAAGGCACCGTTGCAGGTACCAGCCGAACGTTCGTTCTGGAACGAGACGTCGGGCACGAAGGCGGCGAGGGTGTCGTCGTAGCGGATCTTGCCACGCGATTGCGAGAACAGATGCACCGTCGGGTTCCAGCCACCGGAGACGCAGAGTAGGTCGCACTGCACCCGTCGCGGCTTTCCCTCGGGCCGGGCGGTCGTGGTGTCGAACGCCATAACGTCGACGCTGCTCACACGTTTGGTTCCATGCACGCCGACCACAACCGAACCTGTGAGACATCCGATGCCAGCTTCTTTGAGGCCGTCCAAAAGTACCGGCGAGACCTCGTTCCTCACGTCAATGACGGTTTCAATATCAATGCCGGCGGCGGAAAGGTCTAGCGCCGCTCTATAGGCGGAATTGTTGTTGGTAAAAACAACGGCTTGTCGTCCCGCGCGGACGCCGTATTGATTAGCGTAAGCACGCGCGGCCGACGCTAGCATCACGCCCGGCCGATCGTTGTTAGTAAATACCAAAGGGCGTTCGATGGCGCCGGTCGCTAGCACCACCTGATTGGCGCGCACCTGCCACAACCTTTGCCGAGGTAGGTTTAGGTCTGAACTTGTTTGGTGATCCGTGACCCGCTCAGCTAGAACCACCATGTTGTGGTCGTAATAGGCGGCGGCAGTGGTTCGTGAGAGCATCATAACTTCTTTCATCGTCGATAATTCGGCGACGACACCGCCGACCCAGTCAGCCGCCGGTTTTCCTTTGATAGTTTCGTTGCCTGCGAGCAAAGCTCCTCCCCACTCGGTCCGTTCTTCGGCAACGGTTACGCGGGCGCCGGCCCGCCCTGCTGCCAACGCCGCCATCAACCCAGTTGGTCCGCCGCCGATAACGAGCACGTCGGCGTGGTCGAAGCGGTGCTCGTAGTGGTCTGGGTCGGGTTCGCTCGGCGCGATGCCCAAACCAGCGGCACGGCGAATGACATGTTCGTAAGCCTTCCACCACTTGGATGGCCACATGAAGGTTTTGTAATAGAAGCCGGCCGGAATTAGTCGTGAGAACCAGCCATTGACGGCGCTGACATCGAAAGCGACCGATGGCCAGCAGTTCTGGCTCGACGCTGTAAGCCCTTCGTGGAGCTCAATTTGCGTTGCGCGCAAGTTGGGCTCGGTCCTGGCTCCGGTCTCCACCTGAACCAGCGCGTTCGGCTCTTCGGCGCCAGCGCTTAAGATGCCCCGCGGGCGGTGGTACTTGAAGCTGCGGCCAACCAAATGGACGCCGTTGGCCAACAGCGCCGAGGCCAATGTGTCGCCTTCAAATCCCTGATAGATGCGACCGTTGAAGGTGAACACGAGTGGCTTGGCGCGATTGATGCGGCCGCCGGCGGCAGTGCGGAAGGGCTGGCCGTTCATGCCTCGCGTCCGTCGATTTTGCCCGCTGGCGCAGCAGTGCCGATGATCTCGTGGCTGACCGTGTCACGGCGTACCTTGACGAAACAGCGGCAGCCGGCGATGTGTTGCCAAAGCTCGTCATGAACGCCCTTCGGGTTACTACGGATATAGATGTAATTGATCCACTCCTGGTCACTGACCGTATCGGGGTCGGGGCGAACGACATTCGCATCGCCGACGTAGGCAAACTCGGACTGCGTGCGCTCGCCGCACCAAGGGCAATTGATCAACAGCATACCACGGCCTCTCTAATGCGCGCCCGGTACGGGGCCGGCACCTTTCTCGTCGAGCACGCAGCCGGTAGCAAAGCGTTCCAGTGAGAAACATTCGTTGAGCGCGTGGGGGCGGTCCCCGGCGATTGTATGGGCGAATACCCAGCCCGAGCCCGGCGTCGCCTTGAAACCGCCATAGCACCAGCCGCCGTTGAGATAGAGCCCGTCGACCGGTGTCTTGGCGATGATCGGGCTGCCGTCCATGGACATGTCCACTACGCCGCCCCAGGTTCGCATCAAACGGAGCCGACTGAACGCCGGGAACAATGCGCAGACCGACGCGACCACGTGTTCGATGATGGGAAAGTTGCCACGCTGGGCGAAAGAGTTGTAACCGTCGAGGTCGCCGCCGAAGACCAGTTCGCCCTTATCGGACTGGCTGATATAGCAATGTGCAGCTCCCGACGTGACGACTGTATTCAGGCACGGCTTGATCGGTTCGCTGACCATCGCCTGCAAAACGTGCGATTCAATGGGCACGTCCACGCCGGCCATCTGACAAAGTTGGGTCGTATGGCCGGCGACGGCAATGCCGACCTTCTTGGCTTTGATCGCGCCGCGGGTCGTTTCGACGCCGGTGACCCGGCCGTCGTCACGTTTGATGCCAGTGACCTCGCAGTTCTGTATAATATCGACACCACGGGCGTCGGCGCCGCGTGCGTAGCCCCAGGCGACGGCGTCATGACGTGCGGTGCCTCCGCGCGGCTGCAACAAGCCCCCCATGATCGGATAGCGCGTGTTGTCAGAGCAGTCCAGCAGCGGAACCAGGCGTTGGATTTCGTTTCGATCCAAGTATTCGGCGTCAATGCCGTTAAGACGCATGGCGTTACCGCGTCGCTGGAAGGCGTCGACCTGGGGGTCTGAATGGGCCAGGTTAAGGACGCCACGGTGACTCATCATGACGTTGAAGTTGAGTTCTTGGCTCATGGTTTCCCAGAGCTTCATCGACTTCTCATAAAAATGCGCATTGCCCTCAAGTAGGTAGTTGGAGCGCACGATGGTGGTGTTTCGGCCGGTGTTCCCGCCACCGAGCCAGCCTTTCTCAAGAACGGCGACATTTGTAACCCCGTGTTCCTCGGCCAGGTAAAAGGCGGTCGCTAGGCCGTGCCCGCCACCGCCGATGATAATCACGTCGTATTCAGCCTTAGGCTCAGGGCTACGCCAGGCCGCGGGCCAATCGCGGTGGTTGTTGAAGGCGTTGCGTGCAAGGCTAAATATCGAATAACGGGTCACGAGATGATCACACCTGTTGCAGAACTTCCAAACTCTAGACGGTCATTGGCGGGCCGGCGATGGTGGCGATAGCGGTCGCGGCGAAGCGCGCCTCCGGCGGGTCGGCCCTGGAGGTCAGTACGATCGGGACACGGGTTCCCATGACGACGCCGGCGGCAAGGCCACTCATGAAGTAGACCATCATTTTGAACAGGCCGTTGCCCATCTCGATGTTGGGAACGACCAGAATATCCGCCGCGCCAGCGACCGGGCTATCAATGTCCTTGAGGTCCGCCGCTTGCGGCGAGACCGCGTTGTCGAAAGCAAACGGGCCGTCGACCAAGGCACCCGTGATAGCACCGTTATTGGCGCGTCTAACAACCTCCGCCGCGTCGACACTCGACGGCATCGACTCAATCTCGGATTCCGTGCCCGATAGGATTGCTACCCTCGGTTCCGGATTGCCCAATGCATGAGCCAATCCAACGGCGTTGCTGACGATATCGAGCTTGGTGCCGGCGTCGGGTGCCACGTTCAGCGCCCCGTCGGTGATGAACAGTACACGGTTGTGGCCGGGAACGGTCATATGGAAAACATGGCTGGCGCGGCGTTCGGTGCGCAGACCGCTGTTGCGGTTGAGCGCGGCCCGCATGATGGCATCCGAATGAACGTGCCCCTTCATCAGCGCCGCGACCTCTTTGCGTCCGGCTAACGCGACAGCGGCCTCGCAAGCTGCGGCCTCATCGTCGACAGGCACGAGGCGATAGGCCGAGATATCCCAGTCCATGTCTTTAGCGATTATCCGGATATCGCCCACGTCACCAACCAGAACCGGTTCAATGAGGCCTGCGTCAGCTGCCCTCCGAGCGCTTTCCATAACCATCGGATGACCGGCGCCGGCAACCGCCATTGGTCTCCTGGGCAGGTCCCGGTAAAGGTCCTCGAGATAGGTCGGGAATTCGAATGGTTTCTCGCTCAGCATATTGCCTCGCCGCAAAAGAACAGGCCGAAGGATCGTTGATGACCTCCGGTGCTTTCTTAGCAGGTATTTGCCAAGGGATCAGACATATTCCTTATACTTCTCGAGATGCCTAATGGACTTTGAAAGCGTATCTAGACGGAACGGTAGTACAACAGGCCAATTCCCACCTGCCTGCTTATAAAATATCAGGGAGCGCGTGTTGAACAGTCTCTTCCTAACGTTTTTCGATAGTTTAGATGGACTGTTGTGGCCGCATATCGTCTGGATTAATCCCCGCGACTTCAACAGGCGCCTTCATGGCGTCGCGTCGAAAAGGTTCGCCAAGCTCCTGGTTGAGGATGACCTCTATAAAGGTTGTCACGTCCTGTTTCTGAGCCTCGCATGCTTCCTGCAATGCGGCGGTGAGTTCTGATTGGGTGTTAACTTTCACGCCTTTTAAACCACAAGCTTCGGCAACTTTGGCATAGCTCAAGTTCGGGTCCAGTTCTGTGCCAACAAAATTATTGTCGTACCAAAGGATTGAATTGCGTTTCTCCGCGCCCCACTGGTAATTACGGAAAATTACCATCGTAATCGCAGGCCATTCCTGACGGCCACAGGACGTCATTTCGTTCATGCTGATGCCGAAGGCTCCATCGCCCGCGAAACCGACCACGGGCACATTTGGGCAACCGATCTTGGCGCCGAGAATGGCCGGAAAACCATATCCGCATGGACCGAATAGTCCCGGAGCTAGATATTTACGGCCTTCTTCAAAAATCGGATAGGCATTTCCGATTGCGCAGTTGTTGCCAATATCACTGGATATAATCGCATCTTTTGGCAGAGCAGCCTGTATGGCCCGCCAAGCCAAACGCGGTGACATGAAATCTGGATCGCGTTCACGCGATTCTGCGTTCCAGGTTGTGCCGGGATCATCGTCTTCGTGATCCAGGCTGGTAAGTGTCTGCAACCAAGCGGATTTAGTCTGATGGATGAGTGCCTTGCGTTCTTCCCTACC
This sequence comes from Alphaproteobacteria bacterium MarineAlpha3_Bin4, assembly GCA_002938045.1. Taxonomy (GTDB): domain Bacteria; phylum Pseudomonadota; class Alphaproteobacteria; order Rhodospirillales; family Casp-alpha2; genus PTLJ01. The sequence goes on along the minus strand of PTLJ01000002.1, from coordinate 7,109 downwards.
GGCGTCACCGGCCGTTGAAGAAAGTTGCTTAAGAATTTGCTGAGCCACTAATTTGGCGTCGCCACAAATGCCAACGGTCACACTCTTGGTCAAACCTATCCGGTCAGAATTGATATCAACTTGAATGATCGACGCATCTTCGGGCCAATAATCGATGCCATAACCCGGTAGGGTTGAAAATGGATTAAGCCTAGTGCCCAAGGCCAGAACGACGTCGGCTTTCTTGATCAGTTCCATGGCCGCTTTAGAGCCATTGTAGCCCAGGGGGCCGGCAGCTAAAGGATGGCTACCCGGGAAGCTATCGTTGTGTTGATAGCCATTGCAAACAGGCGCGTCCAGGCGTTCGGCGAGGGCAACACAGTCGGGAATGGCGCCGCCGATTACAACACCAGCGCCAGACAAAATCACCGAGAACTTAGCATTAGACAGCAGTTTGGCAGCCTCAGTAATCGCAGCGGTTCCACCAGCGGGACGTTCAAAACGTACGATCGGTGGTAGTTTAATGTCGATCACCTGGGTCCAGAAATCACGTGGCACATTGATCTGTGCGGGCGCCGAACCGCGGATTGCTTTTTCAATGACACGATTGAGAACTTCTGCGATGCGGGAGGGATCGCGGACTTCTTCTTGATAGCAAACCATATCCTTGAACAGAGCCATTTGCTCCACTTCTTGGAAACCACCTTGGCCAATTGTTTTGTTAGCGGCCTGAGGAGTTACCAGAAGCATCGGCGTGTGGTTCCAGTAGGCGGTTTTAATGGGCGTCACAAAACCGGTAACTCCCGGTCCGTTTTGGGCGATAGCCATTGCAATTTTACCGGTCGAACGCGTGTAACCGTCACAAATCAAACCGCCGTTTGTCTCATGCGCTACATCCCAAAACTTGATACCGGCTTTTGGGAAAAGATCGGAAATTGGCATGAATGCCGAACCAATGATCCCAAACGCATGTTCGATACCATGCATCTGCAAAACCTTCACAAAAGCTTCTTCTGTTGTCATTTTAGTCATAAGTCTCTCCACCAAACCTAATGGTTAATGGACACAAAGCGACGCCAACGCAACCCATTAAGAAACGGTGGCTTTATTGCGGTTCGATAACACCGACACCCCGGACGGAAGCTTTTCGTCAATGACTGGCGAAACTAGCATTTCGCAGATTTGGGGCGGGCTGCTAACGTTTTCGACGCAGTGCAAATTAAATAGACTGTCGCGCATCTTTTTCTGGCCTGGAAAAATTTTCTTAATTGATACTAGAGTGGGGCCCAATTAGCAGGTTACGGTATTTGTTAAATATGTATAAGCAAAGCCCTACCGTTGGTAAACTCGGCGGTTAAGAGGGCTTTCGTATTAGCCTCGACTATGGAACGATACTGGACTCGTGAGAGGGATCAACAACAATGCAGTACATGGCAAACACTCTCGAAAACCACTGGATGCCGTTCACAAATAACCGAGATTTCAAAGAAAATCCGCGCATTGTTGTTCGTGGCGAAGGTGTCTACCTTACCGATCACATGGGCGGAAAAGTTCTCGACGGCTCTTCCGGACTATTCTGCTGCCCACTTGGTCACGGCCGTAGCGAAATTGCTGAAGCGGTTTATAAACAGCTCCTTGAGAACGACTACGCGCCGTCATTCCAGTTGGCGACCCCAGGTTCCTTTGAGCTGGCGCAGAAGCTTACCCGTATAACGCCAGATCCCATCAATCACGTGTTCTTCGTCAATTCTGGCTCCGAATCCATTGACACCGCCCTAAAAATCGCCATGGCCTATCACCGCGCTTGTGGAGAGGCTCAGCGCACGCGCTTTGTATCGCGCGAGCGAGCATATCATGGTGTTAACATCGGCGGCACTTCGCTTAGCGGTATGGTCAAGAACCGCGAGACTTTCACCGGCGTCTTGCCCAACATCGTCTGCATGCGCCACACCTGGTTGGAAGAGAACGTCTTTTCTCGTGGCCAGCCGGAGAGTGGCGCGGAGCTTGCAGACGACCTCGCCCGGTTCTGCGAAACTTATGGTGGCTCCACGATTGCCGCGGTATTTGTTGAGCCTATCGCCGGTTCGACAGGCGTCTTAGTGCCGCCGAAAGGATACCTCGAGCGGTTGCGCAAAATCTGCGACGATCACGGCATTCTATTGGTATTTGATGAGGTGATCTGTGGCTTCGGCCGTCTCGGTGGGCCGTTCGCCTCGCAGGTCTTCGATGTCACACCGGACATAATGACCATGGCCAAGGCACTAACTAACGGCTGTCAGCCGATGGGAGCCGTTGCCGTCCGTGACGAGATCTACGAGACCATTACAAGCGCTGCTCCCGAAAACAGCATAGAATTTTTTCACGGTTACACTTATTCGGGGCATCCCACCGCCTGCGCTGCCGGTATCGCTACTCAGGACATCTATACCAATGAGAATATGTTTGAACGTGCTGCCGATCTTGCCGACTACTTTCTCGACGGCATGTATGACCTTCAGGATATGGATTGCATCAAGGACATCCGCGGTTTTGGCTTACTCTGTGCGGTCGAACTGAAGCCCAAGGGTGCGCCTGGTGCACTTGGCACCCAGATCCAAAAGGACCTGTTCTGGAACGGCTTGCACGTAAAGTTTACCGGCGAGTCAGGGATCGTTGCACCACCGTTCATTTCCGAAAAGAGCCACATCGATGAGATGATCGATAAACTGCGCATGACGCTTAGCACGATTTGAATGTCGTAGGGTAGAAGGTCGACGCGTAATCCTTCTGCCATCGGGCATCAAGGAAGGTGCGGTCTTCAAATCCCTGCGGGCAGTGACACCAAGGGCGAGTAACGACAAACGGCGAGCATAAACTTAAGCTTTCAAATTATTCTGCGCTCATTAACCGATCACCAATTTCATCTAACAGGTGTTGTATCCGATTCAGGAAAACCGGAGGAGTGGTTGGTGAAGGAGACACCGCCAAAAATTTTGATGATCTGCATCAACCGGCGTTTCCGGGCCGACGAGCCGTCCTGCGCGGCACGTGGCAGCGAGGATATCGCCGCCGCAATCGAATCCGGGGTGCGCAAGCGCTGCATCGCCATCGAAATCGAACGCAGCGTCTGCATGAGCCAGTGTCCGAAGGGCCCGACGATCAAGCTCGTTCCCGGCGGTCGCTTCATCCTCGGTCGTACTCTCGCCGACGTTCCGGCGCTGCTCGATAAGTTGGAAGACCTGTGCGGCCTGCTCGACGAGGAGGCTACTCCCCCGGCCCACTTGCTTGGAAACTGAGCCGTCCACCCCTAGCCCCACAGCACTAGGATCAATATCGCGGCGATGATCAGTGCGATGCCAGCGTATTCGAGCGCTTTGGTCTTCTCCTTGAAGAACAAGATTGAGGCGACAAAGGTGAACACCAGCTCAATCTGACCGAGAGCACGGACGTAAGCCGCGTTTTGCAGCGTTAACGCCGTGAACCAGCAGATCGAGGCCAACATACCGGCAATACCGACCAGTGACGACCAACGCCATTCGCGAACGACGGCCGTCAACTGCCCCGGATCGCGGACCCGGAGATAGATTCCCATGATTACGGTCTGCATGACTACCGAGACGGCGAGTGCGAAGGCAGCGCGCATGGTTGCGCTGCCGGCCTCAAGGCTGAGCGCGGCACCCCGGTAGAATACTACCGAGGCGCCCATAAAGACTCCGCTGGCAAGCCCGATTAGGGTCGCCTTCTCAGTCAGGCTGGTGAACAGGTTGGTAACCGACATCTTGGTCTGCGCTACCGATAGCGCCATTACGCCGATGAGGCTAAGGCTGATGGCCATCGCCGCGAGCGTCGTTACCGTATCGCCGAGTAGAACGAACCCGAAGATGGCGACTTGTAATACCTCGGTCTTGGAATAGGTCGTGCCGACAGCGAAGTTGCGGAATGAAAACATCCACACCAGGAGAAAGGTAAAGACGATCTGCGAGATACCTCCGAGCAGGCAATAAAGCAGAAACAGCGTGTTTGCTGCCGGCACGGCAAGACCACCGAATTCGCTCAGACTCCAGCAATAGATGAGCGCAAGCGGCCAGGCATAGAAGAACCGCACATAGGTCGCGCCGGCGTCGCTGAGTCGCAACTTTAGGTGCTTTTGCAGCGCGGAGCGCAAATTCTGAAAGAAAGCGGCAGCGATGGTAAGGGGTATCCAGAGATCGAGCATGGGCGCAGATTATAAACGTCGTCCGCTGCCGGTCACCCCAAATTGCATTGTCGTATACTATGCATCACAGACAGCACGTGCTGCAAATCCAGTATTTGTGTGGATTAGAAATTTCGTCATCAATTGTAAAATGTTAGGTGAGATGACCTACCGGCTAATGTGCCGCACTGGGCTTTAGCACCGATAGCGAGGTCGTAGGGGGTATTGCACGTGTTGACGCCGTCGTTTTAGTAATTTCTAAGGAAAACACCGACGGAGAACGGGAAGTAAAGCCATGGCCAAAGACGTTCCTAACAAAGTCCGCGTCGTCATTACTGGCGGCGGGGTCATTGGGTGCTCGATCGCCTATCATCTGACTAAGATCGGCTGGCAGGACGTGGTGCTAGTGGAGCGCAAACAACTGACTTGTGGAACCACCTGGCATGCCGCTGGATTAATCGGCCAACTGCGCGATAGCCAGAACATGACCAAACTGGCCAAGTACACTGCCGAACTCTACCATCACTTGGAGGAGGAAACGGGCCAGGCTACTGGCTACAAAGTGAATGGCTCGCTTTCCATCGCCACTAATGAGGGTCGCTTCGAGGACTTGCAGCGCCGCGCTGACATGGCGCGCGTGTTCGAACTGGCAGTCGATGTGATCGGGCCCGAGGCCTGCCGCGATCACTACCCTCTGCTCAATATCGACGATGTCATCGGCGGCATTTTCATCCCGTCCGACGGTCAGGCCAACCCGATCGATATCACCCAGGCGCTGGCCAAGGGTGCACGTATGGGGGGCGCTCAAATATTCGAAGACACCAATGTCACGCGTGTTCTGCACGATTCAGAGCGTGTCACCGGCGTCGAGACGACGAGCGGCACCATCGAGGCGGATTTCGTTGTGCTGTGCTGTGGCATGTGGACGCACGGACTGGCTGCCACTGTTGGCGTTACAGTTCCATTGCATGCCTGCGAGCACTTCTACATCGTTACCGAACCATTCGACGGGGTAACTCCGGATTTGCCGGTGTTCCGCGATTACGACGCTTGCGCTTACTACAAGGAAGATGCTGGCAAGCTGCTGGTTGGCGCCTTTGAGCCCGAATCCAAGCCGTGGGGTATGGACGGCATTCCCGAAGATTTCTGTTTCGATGAACTACCGGACGATTTCGATCATTTTGAGCCGATCCTAAATGGGGCTATCCATCGGGTACCGGCGCTGGAGACGGCAGGCATCCAGAAGTTCTTCTGCGGGCCCGAGAGCTTCACTCCCGACAACCGCTATCACCTGGGTGAGGCGCCCGAGCTACGGGGCCTGTTCGTTGCTGCAGGGCTGAACTCGATCGGTATCCAGTCAGCAGGCGGTGTTGGCAAGGTGATCTCAGAGTGGATGCGCGACGGCCATCCGCCAGTCGATCTGGCTAGCGTTGACGTCCGGCGCAACTTGCCGTTCCAAGGCAATGGACGCTACCTGCATGATCGGGTGACAGAGACGCTCGGGCTGCTCTATGCGGTGCATTGGCCGTTTTATCAATACAAGACATCGCGTGGTATCCGGCGCTCGCCGGTGCATGATCGGTTGGCTGCGAAAGGCGCCTGCTTTGGCGAGACCGCTGGCTGGGAGCGTGCCAACTGGTTCGCGCCGGAAGGCGTCGAGCCCCAGTACGAGTATTCGTTTAAGCGCCAAAATTGGTTTGAGTATTCGGCCGCCGAGCACACGGCGATGCGCGACAATGTCGGTGTGCTGGACATGACTTCCTTCGCCAAGTTCCGCCTGCAGGGCCGTGACGCGAAGACCGTCATCAACCAAGTCTCAGCCAACGATATGAACGTTGATGTGGGGCGTGTCGTTTATACCCAATGGCTCAACGAACGCGGTGGCATCGAGGCCGACCTAACCGTTACCCGTTTGACAGAGGACGATTACATGATCGTCACCGCTGGTACCAATCAGGTGCGCGACTTCAACTGGCTTCGCCGCCATATAAGGGATGATAACAGTGCGGTACTCACCGATGTGACGTCTTCACTGGCGGTGTTCTCGGTGATGGGCCCCAACTCGCGCCGTCTTCTCGCCAAGTTGACGCCGGCAGACCTCTCAAACGGAGAGTTCCCGTTCGGTTCTAGCCGCGAAATCGAAATTGGATACGCAATAGTGCGCGCGTCACGCATATCGTATGTTGGCGAGCTGGGCTGGGAACTCTACGTACCGAGCGAATTCGCAGCCCACGTCTTCGACGAGTTGTTCGCCGCCGGGGCCGAGTTCGATCTTGCGCCGGTCGGGCTGCACGCCATGAACTCGCTCAGAATCGAAAAGGCCTACCGCCACTGGGGCCACGATATCACCGACGAGGACACCGTCCTCGAAGCTGGCCTTGAGTTCGCCGTTGCTTGGGACAAGCCGGGCGGTTTCAACGGCCGCGATGCGCTGATCAAGCAACGGGACAATGGTCTCAAAAAATGCCTTGTCCAGTTTCTGCTCGTGGACCCGGAACCGTTGCTCTATCACAACGAGCCGATTTACCGCTCCGGCAAAATCGTCGGCTACGTTACATCGGGGATGTATGGCCATACGCTGGGCGGCGCTGTCGGTCTCGGTTATGTGGGAAATTCGGATGGTGTCGACATTGATTTTGTTGAAAACGGGGATTACGAAATCCTGGTCAATGGTGAGAAATACGCCGCGAAGGCATCGTTAAGGCCGCTATATGACCCCAAGAGCGAACGGATAAAGGTCTAATCCGTCTAGGCTCAAGCATGGTGTCAATGGGCCGACCTTTGGACTGTGGAGGCCGGAGGTTCAAATCCTCTCCATCACAATTCCAAATAAGTCTATAATCTTACAGTAAAAATTGAAATTGTAGGATAGACGGATGTTTCGAGATACCATTCAGGACGACGGCGATTTAGCCGAAATTTAGGGACAAAAGGCGAGAGAAGGGTTGCCGATGGC
>PTLJ01000199.1 GCA_002938045.1 Alphaproteobacteria bacterium MarineAlpha3_Bin4 | reverse complement strand
ATCCCCCACCTCCTCCGTAAAGCGCGGAAATACCCCTTCCGGCACCGGTAGCGCCGATCCGGACACCAACGCGTGATTCGGACCGAGATAAGCGAACGTCCGGTGTTCAGGGTTGACGGCGAGTTGGTCAAGGATGCGGGCCGAGGATTGCGGCATGAAAGGTTGCGTCATTAAGGCCAGGTGGCGGATGGTTTCTGCGAGCACATAAAGCACCGTTCCCATGCGCAACGGATCTTCCTTGCGTAATTTCCAGGGCGCTTGCGCGTCAACGTATCCGTTCGCGGCTCGGATCACCGCCCAAATCGTCTCCAGCACTTCATGGAAAGCCTGAATATCGATCTGCCCGCGGGTTTGCGTGAGCAATCCGTGGGCGGTGGACAACAGCGCCTCGTCGTTGCTAGCAATGTTACCGGGGTCCGGCACCGTCGCGGCGCAATTCTTGTTGATCATGCTGAGCACCCGCTGAACCAGATTGCCGTAATCGTTGGCCAGTTGGCCGTTCATGCGCTCGACCATGGCCCGGTGCGAGAAATCGCCGTCGTTGCCGAACGGGACCTCGCGCAGCAGAAAGTAGCGCACCTGGTCGAGGCCATAGGTCTTGACCAGGTGAATCGGGTCGATGATGTTACCCAGCGATTTCGAAATCTTTTGGCTCTCGTTGGTCCACCAGCCGTGGGCGAACACACGCCGCGGCGGCTCCAAGCCGGTGGCCAACAGGAACGCCGGCCAGTAGACGGCGTGGAAACGGAGGATGTCCTTGCCGACCATGTGCAGATCGGCGGGCCAGTAAGCAGAATAATCGCCGCTCCCTGTCTCGGGGTAGCCGACGGCAGTGATGTAGTTGGTCAGCGCATCAAGCCAGACGTACATGATGTGGTCGTCGTCGCCCGGCACCGGGACGCCCCATTTGAAGGTGGTTCGGGAGACAGAAAGGTCCTGTAACCCCCCGCGGACGAAACTGACGACCTCGTTGCGGCGTGTCTTGGGTAGGATGAAATCCGGGTTGGCGTCGTAGAAGGCCAGCAGCCTGTCTTGCCATTTCGACAGTCGGAAAAAATAGCTAGGCTCCTCGACCCACTCGACTTCGGCTCCGCTTGGAGCCTTTTTTTTGCCGTCCCGCCCGATCGCCAACTCTTCCTCGCCATAGAACGCCTCGTCGCGGACTGCATACCAGCCGGCGTAGGAATCGAGGTAAATCTCGCCGGCGTCGATCAGCCGTTGCCACAGGTTCTGACAGGCGCGTTTGTGGCGCTCTTCTGTAGTGCGGATAAAGTCGTCATGGCTATAATTCATGAAATTAGCTAGGTCGCGGAAGTTCTGCGACACCCTATCGGTGAACGCCTGCGGATCGACACCAGCAGCAATCGCCGATTTTTCCACCTTCTGGCCATGTTCGTCGGTGCCGGTTAGAAATTTTACGTCGTAGCCGTCGAGCCGCTTAAACCGCGCCAGGACGTCGCAAGCGAGCGTCGTATAGGCATGGCCAATGTGCGGCGCGTCGTTGACGTAATAGATCGGAGTGGTGACGTAGTATCGCTTGGACATATCGGGCTTCGGGCGATTTCATTAGGCGCACGGATAAAGTCAGCGCCGGACGGTGTCCTCAAGCGCCAATAACACATTGAGAACGACTTGCTTACGATCCAAATTGGCACTGCTCGTACGCGCTAGCAGACGGGTGATCTTTTCCCACACCTGAAACCACCGATCAAGTGTGGCCGCGCGCCCGAGACGTGTGAACTCGGCCCGTTCAGCCTCGTCCAGCGCGGGGCCGCCAACCGCATTTGTGGCGCACAACGTGCGGATCAATCGGCCCAGCCACCAGGTCAGCAATTCGGTTCCGGTTCGGAACGCCTGATCAGCGCCCGTCTTCGCCAGCCTGGAGCCAAAATCATGTAGGCGCACCGCATCGAGTTCCGGCAGCGTTTTGAGAAGGCTGATCAGTTCCCGATAAATCTCCAGGCCCCCCTCTCCCGCCAGATCGATGGCGCGACCAATACTTCCGTCCGCCAGATGGGCGAGCAAAGCAGCGTCGGCTTGTGAGAGATCGAGAAAATTTCTCCGCAACATTGTGGTCACCGCGTCGTTGGAGAGTGGCGATAGTGCCAGCGGCCGGCAACGCGAGCGGATGGTTGGCAGTAAGAGACCGGGGTTGTGGCTGACCAACAACAAAAGCGCGTAATCCGGCGGCTCCTCCAGGACCTTGAGAACGGCGTTGGCGGCGTTACGGTTCATTTCGTCGGCGCTGTCGATGACGACGACACGCCAGCCGCCCTCAGCCGCGGTAAGGTTGAGAAAACTAGCGATCGAGCGGATGTCGTTGACCACTATCTCGGTCCGCAGTTTACCGCGGTCATTTTCGGTCCGCTCGATACTGAGCAAGTCTGCATGGCTGCTGGCGGCGACCCGATTGAAGACCGGCGAATCCGGATCGACGAAGAGCCCGTCATCGCCCGCCATCGGCAACATATTGCCAAACAGCCCGGGACCCTTGCCTCCGGCCGCGCCGGATGCCAGAAGATAGCGGGCAAATCGGTAGGCGAGCGTCGCCTTTCCTATTCCGCGAGGGCCGTTGATTAGCCAGGCATGGGCCATGCGGCCACTATCGAGGAGGGTCTCAAGCAGAAGCCGTTCCTGGGCTTCATGGCCGATCAGGTCGGGGTTGGCACGGGGCGAGGGCGGCCCGTTGCCGCCGGGCCCGATGTCGATTGCCATTTCGCTCATTCAACGGCAACCCCGAGGCGCCTGTGAATAAGCGTGCGAATCCAATCGTGTACCTTGTTGACGTCTTGGGTCGCGTCAACGACGGCGCAGCGCTTCGGATCGCGCCTCGCGATCTCAAGAAACCCGTCACGCAGACGTTGATGGAATGCCGGGTCCATCCGCTCGTAGCGGTCTTCGCTGTCGCTCCGTTGACCGGCGCGCGCCAGTCCGGCCTCAGGTGGAATATCAAGAATAATTGTCAGATCGGGGGAAAAATCCCCAAGCGTCAGCCGGTGCAAATTAGCGATCCAGTCCACTCCCAACCTGTGGCCGTAACCTTGATAGGCCATCGTCGAGTCGGCGAACCGATCACAGACGACCCAGCGGTCAGAATTTAGTGCTGGTCTGATTGTGTTCTCCATATGCTCGAGCCTAGCGGCAAAAAGTAGAAGTGCCTCGCTGGCCGGCGTCCAGCGATCGATCGGTCCTTTAACTAAGAAATTGCGGATTTCCTCCGCGGCGAGGGTGCCACCCGGTTCGCGGGTTAGCAAAACACCGATTCCGGAACCCTCGAGAGCCTGCGCCAGAAGCTTGGTTTGCGTTGATTTTCCGGCGCCCTCTCCGCCCTCTAGCGTAATAAACTTGCCGTTAGCCACAAGCTACTCCGCCCCTCGCCCGTCGTCACCCCAGAGGATGGACTTT
>PTLJ01000198.1 GCA_002938045.1 Alphaproteobacteria bacterium MarineAlpha3_Bin4 | reverse complement strand
TCACTATTGGGATAGCGCTGACGGTGGTTATTTCATGAATGCCGACGATACCAATGACGTCATCGCTCGGCCGAAGGCAGTTCTCGACAACGCAACGCCGCCCGGTAACGGTACCCTAGTTGAAGTGTTGGCGCGGCTCTATCTTCTCAGCGGCGATGATGCCTACCGTGAGCGGGCCGAGCACCTGATCCGGGCCGTTACAGCCAAGGACATCCAGACATCAATTCACCAGCCCACTCTATTGAACAGTTTCGAAATGTTTGTGGCAGCGACGCAGATTGTCATCGTCGGCGACACCAGCGGCGGCGAGGGTGCTGCGATGCGCCGAGCTGCTTTCGAGGCGCCGGTTCCGGGCCGCCTGGTGATGCAAGTGCCAGCCGATGCCAAGCTTCCCGAAGGCCACCCAGCGTGCGGCAAAGGTCTGGTCGATGGCAAGGCGGCGACGTATATTTGTCTCGGCACCACCTGCGGACTACCGCTGACCGATGCCGATTCCTTGAGGTGTAAGCTGCAAGCCCTGTAGCCCCGAGAATGGTCTATGGCTTCTCTATCGATCAACACACCAGTTGGACATCTTAGCCTGATAGAGGACCAGGATGCTCTTGTCGCTGTCGAGTGGGGAGCGGTCGCGAATTCTGATGATTCTACCCTCCTATTGGAGACCAAGACCCAGCTGAACGCTTATTTTGACGGGCGGTTGACGGAGTTTGACCTGCCACTGTCACCGAGTGGCACAGCTTTTCAGCAGCAGGTCTGGGCTGAGATGCGCAAGATCCCTTACGGCAAGCTGCGCACTTATGGCGACCTCGCAGTCGCGATCGGCAGCTCCCCGCGACCGGTTGGCGGTGCCTGCGGGCGTAATCCGATCCCCATAATTCTTCCCTGTCATCGAGTCGTCGGCAACGATGGCGAGATGGCCGGTTATTCCGGCGGCCGGGGGGTGTTGACGAAACAGCAACTGTTGCGGCTTGAGGGCGTTAAAAGGGCGCAGCTATCGTTCCAAGAACTATAAGCACGTCTGTTTAACCCCTCATTTCATCAAAGCTTTAAGGCCGTCGCCACTTGACCTACTTGCAGACGAACTGACGTCGCCGCAATATAGCGGTAAATTCAACCCCGCAAGATTAAAGAGGGAGAAACCATGACAAAGGCCATTCGCATCCATGAAACCGGCGGGCCTGAGGTTCTGACCTGGGAAGACGTCGAGAGCGGCGAGCCTGGCCCTGGTGAGGTCCGGCTTAGGCAGACGGCGGTCGGGCTAAATTTCATCGACGTCTATCAGCGCACCGGTCTGTACCCAATCGGAACCTTGCCGGCCGCAATCGGCATGGAGGCGGCCGGTATTATCGAGGCTACGGGAGAAGGCGTTTCCGGTTTCCACACCAGTGACCGTGTCGCCTACGCCATGGCCCTCGGCGCTTATGCAGAGGAACGTGTGATAGCCACCGACAGGTTGGTCAAGCTGCCTGACGGTGTCGACGATCACCAAGCTGCGGCGATGATGTTGCAGGGGATGACCGCGTTCTACCTCCTTCGCCGTACTTACCCGGTGAAAGCAGGCGAGACCATCCTCGTCTATGCGGCGGCCGGTGGCGTCGGTCTGATCCTTTGCCAGTGGGCCAAACACCTCGGCGCTAACGTCATTGGATGCGTTGGCTCCCACGAAAAAGCTGAACTCGCCAGGGCCTATGGCTGCGACCACACAATACTCTATCGTGACGAGGACATCGCGGCGCGAGTGCGCGAGATTACCAACGGCAATGGCGTTCCGGTGTCATACGATTCGATCGGCAAGGCGACCTTCGAAAGTTCGATCGATTCTTTAGCACCGTTCGGCATGTTGGTCAGCTTTGGCAACGCATCCGGCCCTGTTGAACCTTTCAACCCTGGCATTCTTGCTGCCAAGGGCTCACTCTACTTTACCCGTCCAACACTAGCCACCCATACGGCGACGCGGGAATCGTTGGATGAATGCGCCAACAAACTATTTGCCATTGTCTCCAGTGGTCAAGTTAAGATTAATGTCGGCCAGACCTATCCGTTGGCGGAAACGGCACAGGCGCATCGGGATCTGGAGGCACGTAAGACCTTGGGTTCCACAGTACTGGTACCGTAAGCATCTTGCTGAACAATTGGGGTAGGTAAGTGGTCTAAGTGTTCATAGAATCAAAGAATTCGCTGTTATTCTTTGACGTCTTGAGCTTATCCAGAAGGAAATCCATGGCGTCGGTGACGCCCATCGGCATGAGTATGCGCCTAAGTACCCACATCTTCGATAGTGTGCTCTCGTCGACCAACAGTTCCTCCTTTCGGGTACCTGACTTTGTAATGTCTATGCTTGGCCATGTTCGGCGGTCGGTGAGCTTGCGGTCAAGGATGATCTCCGAGTTGCCGGTGCCCTTGAATTCTTCAAAGATGACCTCGTCCATGCGTGAACCGGTGTCAATCAACGCCGTCGATATGATGGTTACCGAGCCGCCGTTCTCGACATTGCGCGCGGCGCCGAAGAAACGCTTCGGGCGCTGTAAAGCATTGGCGTCGACACCACCAGTCAAGACCTTGCCTGACGACGGCACTACTGTGTTATAAGCGCGTGCAAGACGGGTGATAGAATCGAGCAAAATAACCACGTCGCGTTTGTGTTCGACCAGACGTTTGGCTTTCTCGATCACCATTTCCGCAACCTGCACGTGGCGCGACGCCGGTTCGTCAAAGGTCGAACTGATAACCTCGCCCTTGACCGACCGGTCCATGTCGGTGACTTCTTCTGGGCGTTCGTCGATCAAGAGAACGATCAGGTAACATTCTGGGTGGTTCTTGGCAATCGATTGAGCCATGTTCTGCAACATCACCGTCTTGCCGGTCCGGGGTGGCGCTACGATCAGGGCGCGTTGTCCTTTACCAACCGGGCAAATCAGGTCGAGAACCCGATGGGTCGGATCTTTGAGCTCCTCGTTATTTATTTCCATGACCAGGTGGTCGTCCGGATAGAGCGGTGTCAGATTGTCGAAGTTAATGCGGTGTTTGACGTTGTTGGGGTCAGAGAAATTCACCTCATTGATCTTAAGCAACGCAAAATACCGCTCGCTGTCCTTCGGAGCCCGGATCTGGCCCTCGACTGTGTCTCCAGTGCGTAAACTAAAGCGTCGAATTTGGCTTGGGCTAACATAAATATCATCTGGGCCAGGCAGGTAGTTGGCTTCCGGGCTACGAAGAAAGCCGAAACCGTCTTGCAGCACCTCGAGCACACCGACGGCGAAGATTGCGATATTGTCTTCGGCAAGATGCTTAAGAATGGTGAACATCATGTCCTGCTTCCGCAGAGAACTGGCGTTTTCAACTTCCAATTCCTCGGCAAAAGCGAGAAGATCTGATGGTGATTTCGCTTTCAGGTCTTTAAGATTCATATGCGCA
>PTLJ01000197.1 GCA_002938045.1 Alphaproteobacteria bacterium MarineAlpha3_Bin4 | reverse complement strand
CCCGGCTCGAGCTCTTTCTTCAAAGACCCGCAAGCCGAAACAGAGATGATCTCGGTGACGCCAGCACGTTTCAAACAATCGATGTTGGCGCGGAAGTTTAGCTCCGACGGCGGTATCCGGTGGCCGCGTCCGTGACGCGGTAGAAATACCATGGGTTGGCCCGTCAGTTCACCGAACAGAAGTTCGTCCGAGGCCGCGCCGAACGGGCTCTCGATCTTCTCCCAGTGAGTGTTCTCGAGGCCATCGATGTAGTAAACGCCGCTACCACCGATGACGCCAATAACCGGTGTCGGGCTTGGTTTGCTCATCTCGTTCAGTCCTGGTCCAGTTGTTCGTCGAACAAGCGGATGGTGCGCATCGCCGAGATAGCCGCCGAATGCGGGCTGTAGTCACCGCGCCGGTCGCAGTTGAAGCCGTGGCCCGCGTCATAGATATGGATCGGGCAGTCCGGGTGGGTAGCAGCGATCTGTTCGACCTCGTCCATGGGGATGGAAGCGTCCTTGCTGCCAAAATGCAGGATTGTTGGGCAATTGGGTTTCCCGTCAAGCATTGGGATGATGCCGGCACCGTAGAAACTCGACGCGGCCTGGAAATCGAGCCGGCAAGCGGCAGCCCAGGTAACGACACCACCCCAACAAAAACCGATAATACCGACGCGCCCGGCCTCTGCAGCCAGCGCGTGCGCAGCATTCACGTCCTTGAGTACATCGTCAAAGTTTTCGTTGGCCTTGGCCTTGAACTCTCGTCCGATAGAAATGTCGCCAGCTGAATAGCCGATCTCAAAGCCAGGCTCGTAGCGATCGTAAAGGGCCGGCGCCACAGCCCGGTAGCCGAGCGCCGCATAACGCTCACAGACATCGCGGATGTGCACGTTGACGCCGAAGATCTCCTGAATGACGACCACGCCGCCGCGCAATTCCTTCTCCGGATCGGCCCGGTAACCGCCGATTTCAAAGCCGTCTGACACACTCAGCTTGATTGCCTCGCCCATGACTTTCTCCCTGGTCATTATGGCCGACAGCCTAGCGCGTGAGCAGTGGCAGGACAAAGTGAAATGCTTGGCTGAAGCCAAGACCAGCTCATCCTTTTCATTCTGATTCCAGTCGCTTTTAGAAAGCTGCATGTTAGGTTCAAGAACTAAATGGCGGCGGTGCCCTAAAACCTCATACGTTAAACCGGACCAGCAGGATATCCCCGTCTTCGACGACGTAGTCCTTGCCCTCTTGACGCATCTTACCAGCGTCACGAGCGCCTTGTTCGCCGCCGCAGGCGACGAAATCATCGCAAGTGATGGTCTCTGCGCAGATGAAACCGCGCTCGAAGTCAGTATGGACGATGCCCGCCGCCTTCGGTGCTTTCGCGCCTCGGCGCACTGTCCAGGCATGGCTCTCCTTCGGCCCGGTGGTGAAAAACGTGATCAAGTCCAACAGCCGGAAGCCAGCACGGATCACCTGCACCAGGCCCGGTTCCGAGAGGCCGAGCGCATCGAGAAATTCGGCCTTCTCTACTTCGTCAGAGAGTTGCGAAACCTCCGCTTCGATCTTTGCCGAAATCACCACCGTCTCAGCACCCTGCTCGGCGGCCATGTTGGCAACCTTCTCGGTCAACGCATTGCCGGTGGTAGCGTCGGCCTCGTCCACGTTGCAGACGTAAAGCACAGGCTTGGCAGTCAACATGTGCAGCATGCGTAAACCCCTGCCGTGGCCCTCGGCCAAGCCCATGCACCTCAGCGGCTGACCATCCTCGAGAATTTCGAGCGCCTTCTCGGCCAGTTCCAGTTGCTTTATCCCCTCCTTATCGCCGCCGCGTACCTTCTTGGTTAGCAGTGTGATTTGCCTCTCCAGGCTTTCCATGTCAGCAAGCATGAGCTCCGTCTCCACCGTCTCGGCGTCGCGGACCGGATCGACGCCGCCCTCGACATGGGCGACATTGTTGTCAGCAAAACACCTGAGCACGTGGATGATGGCGTCGACCTCCCGGATGTTGGCCAGAAATTGATTGCCGAGCCCCTCGCCCTGGCTAGCGCCGCGCACCAGGCCAGCGATATCGACGAACTCGAGCTGCGTCGACACGGTTTTTTCCGGCTTGCTGATCTCGGCGATGCGGTTTAGGCGCTCGTCCAGCACCGCGACCTTGCCGATGTTCGGCTCTATGGTACAGAATGGGAAATTCTCGGCTTCCGCGGAGGCGGTAACCGCCAACGCGTTGAAGAGTGTCGACTTGCCGACGTTGGGCAAACCGACGATGCCACAGTTGAAGCCCATCTCAGTCAGCGTCCCGTTTGCCGTCGCGCTGGGTCACCAGTGGTGTTTGGTCCTGGCCTTCGTTTTTGGTCGGCGGTTTGACGTTGAGCGCGACCCGGTTCATGAACTCGTTGTCGTCACCACGAATTAACAACTCAATATTCTCTGCCGCACCGTCGAGGACCTTGCCTAACCAATCCTGGTCCGACTTGGCAAAATCCTTGAGCACGTGGCTGGCGACCCGATCCTTGTGGCCGGGGTGGCCGACACCAAACCGCACGCGCGCGTAATCCTCACCGATGTGGCAGTGTATTGAACGCAAGCCGTTATGTCCGGCGTGGTCGCCACCGCGTTTGACCCGGATCTTGCCGGCAATGAGGTCGATCTCGTCGTGAAAGACAATGACGTCCTCCGGCATCAGTTTATAAAAACTCACCGCGGCCCCGACTGAGCGTCCGGACTCGTTCATGAAGGTGTTGGGTTTGACAACAATGACCTTTTCGGCAGCGAGTTTGCCCTCAGCGATCTGGCCCTCGAACTTTCGCCGATAGGTGGAAAAGGAGTGGCGGCGGACAATCTCGTCCGCTGCCATAAAACCAATGTTGTGCTTGAGGCAGTAGGGGAGCATCACCTGATCCATACGTTGATCAAACAAGTGGTAGCCGACCTGATTGACAGCAATGTCGCCGGTCACGATTCCCATGGATGCCTAGCCATTCCCCGATTTGTACGCGACATCCGATCGGGGAAAATTATACCTGATGCCAAACCGGAGGTTCTCCGTAGAGAAGGCCCTACAGCCCTCCTGGACGGGTGCCGGAGCTTTGGCCAATACTGTGCCGGTGAGGCGATACAACAGGTCATAGAAAAAGGAAAGCAGTTTGGTATCGGCTCCGTGGGAATCACCAACTGCAACCATGTAGGTGCACTATGGGGCTATATCAAAAAGGTGGTGGACGAGGGTTTAATTGGACTGATGTGGTGCAGTGCCGGCCCGCGCGGCGGATCCATGGTCCCCTTTGGCGGAATCAAGCCGGTGATGGCGGGAAACCCCGTGGGCGGGGAGAGTTGCTGGCTATTGTTCCCGTGGGGTGTGTTGAGGTCTCCGATCAAGCGGGGGGGGTTGTCCCAGGTCGGATAGATTAGGGCGTCGAGGGAGTGGGTGGCCATGAGTGCTCGTACCCGGGCGCGGAGTTC
>PTLJ01000196.1 GCA_002938045.1 Alphaproteobacteria bacterium MarineAlpha3_Bin4 | reverse complement strand
TACGAGCCAGGCGCCGTGGTGGGTTCGAATCGGGTTAAGATCACGCGCACCCATTAGCCCTGTGACAAGAGAGCGCGACGGATCTTCTTTTTTCGGGGATTATGCGTTACCTTGCGCCCCCATTTTCAGGCCACTCCTTATCGCATCAATATGACCTTGTTCTCCGGCCAGAACCTGACCTGTCTCCGCGGTGGACGGATTGTCTTCGAGAAGCTCGATTTCGCCCTCGACACTGGCGGTGCGCTAATCCTCGTCGGCCCCAACGGCAGCGGCAAGTCGAGCCTGCTCAGGGTGATGAGTGGGCTACTACGATCGGTCGCCGGAGCCGTATTGTGGAGCGGCGAGGTGATCACCGACGAACCGGAAGCGCACAATCAGCGGCTCCACTACGTCGGCCATCTGGACGCCGTCAAACCGGCCTTCACCGCCGCTGAGAATATCGCTTTTTGGGCCGGGCTAAGAGACGTACCAGCGGACGTGCCTGCTGCGTTGGGAGCGTTCGGCATTTGCCATCTAGCCGAGGTGCCAGGACGGTTACTGTCGGCTGGGCAGAAGCGGCGTGTCAACCTGGCCCGGATCATTAGCACGCCTGCACCGCTATGGCTACTTGACGAGCCTGCAACGGCGCTCGATTCGAACGCGCTGCAATACCTCCGCAATGCCGTCATACACCACTGCGACGGGGGCGGTATGGTTGTAGTCTCGACACATGTTGATCTTGTTCTCGACGGCGCTGAAACCATGAACTTGGCTGATTTCAAGTCGACCGAGGCCGCGTTATGAGCCGCCTTCTCGGGATCGTCCGTCGTGATTTACATCTAGCTCTGCGCCAGGGGATGGACAGTACAATGGTGGTCACGTTCTTCATCATCGCCGTGGTGCTGTTCCCGTTCGGTGTCGGCCCGGAACCAAACATTTTGGCCCGTATCAGTTCCGGCGTTATCTGGGTCGCAGCGTTGCTTGCCTCGATGCTGTCGTTGGAACGCCTGTTCCAGACCGACTATGAGGACGGCAGCCTAGAACTTCTGGCTCTGCAGCCGGTCGCACTCGAGTTCACCGTTGCCGCCAAGATCATCGCTCATTGGTTGACCACCGGCCTACCGCTGATCGTCGCCGCGCCGCTACTGGCGGTGTTGATGAACATGCAGGCCGAGGGATTCGCCATATTGATCGTGACGTTGTTGCTGGGAACCCCGACCTTGAGCCTGATCGGCGCTATCGGCGCCGCCCTGACACTAGGGTCGCGGCGCGGTGGCGTGTTGTTGTCGTTGCTAGTGCTGCCGCTCTATATTCCAGTGCTAGTGTTCGGCATCACCGCCATCGATGCGACACTGGCCGAGTTGCCTGCGCGCCCGCACCTGTTGATCTTGGCCGGACTACTGGTTGCCGCCGCGGCGCTTTGCCCGTGGGTCGGGGCGGCGGCCATCCGCCAAACGCTGGATTCGTGAGGGGTGGAGGTCAGCACTCGAAGAGAAAAATGAGTATGGTCAATGACGGTTCTAGGCCGCAATTTATATACGCTGAATAACCACATGCTGTATTTTCACGGGCTTTATTTACCGCTTCTTCCAACTATATGATTGTTGAGTAGGATGTTGCACCGTTTCGCCAACCCAACCCGCTTCCTGCGCCTCGCCGCGGCGATGCAGCCGTGGATGGCGGCGCTAACCGGCGTCATGCTCGCGTTTGGGCTCTATTTCGGCCTTTTCGATTCTCCCGGCGACTATCAGCAGGGCGAATCCGTTCGCATCATGTACGTACATGTGCCGTCGGCCTGGATGGCGTTATTATGTTACACGGCGTTGGCCGGGTCCTGCGCCGTTAGCCTAATCTGGAAGCATCCGTTAGCCGATGTGGCAGCCCGCGCTACAGCACCGATCGGCGCCTGGTTCACTTTTCTAGCACTAGTCACCGGTTCTCTCTGGGGAAAACCTATGTGGGGCACCTGGTGGGTGTGGGACGCTCGTCTGACATCGGTGCTGATTTTATTCTTCCTCTATCTCGGCTACATGGCGCTCGACAACGCCTTTGACGACCCGGGTCGCGGCGCCCGTGCATCGTCGATCCTAGCCCTGGTAGGCTTCGTCAATGTGCCAATCATCAAATTCTCCGTCGATTGGTGGAACACGCTCCATCAGCCGGCCAGCGTCATCAAGATGGGCGGGTCGGCGATTCATCCGAGTATGTTGATGCCATTGTTGTTGATGGGTGTCGGGTTCACATCCTACTATTTCTGGGTCCTTTTAATCCGTATCCGCGGCGAGATCTGTGCCAATAAGGTGCGCTCTCTTCGGCTTCGCCAGGTCCACGAGCAACCATCGGCGGACGATCTGTCCGAGGAGGCGAGTTGACATGGATACGCTTTTAACGTTCCTCAACATGGGCGGCTACGGAGACTTCATCTGGCCGGCCTACGTCATTGTTACGATTGTTCTTGCCGGGCTTCTGATCTCCAGTCGGCGCTTCGTGAAAGCGGCTGAGGCCGAGCTTGGCTCGATCAAACAGCCGCATCAGCGGGGCCGCAGAGAGGTGGGCGATGAAACGTAAGCACAAGCGCCTAACGTTCGCCGGCATCGCCATGCTGCTTCTGGCGACGGCCGCGGCATTGATCCTTAGCGCATTCGAAGACAGTATTGTGTTTTTCTATTCGCCCACCGAACTGGCCAAGCAAAAGCCCGGGCCGGATCTCAGGCTGCGCATTGGCGGCTTAGTCGAGGAGGGTAGCGTCGTCAAGCCGGGTGGTGCTATTGTTTCCTTCCGAGTCACCGATATGCGCAACGTCATTGCCGTGCGTTATAAGGGCATCCTGCCTGATCTGTTTCGTGAAGGTCAGGGCGTGGTGGCTGAAGGCCGTCTGCAGAACGGCGTCTTTCAGGCTGACGAGGTGTTAGCCAAGCACGACGAAAATTACATGCCGCCCGAGGTCGCTGACGCACTCCGCGAGTCCGGACAGTGGAAAGGCAAAGACATGGAAACCGAGCAATGACGGCCGAGCTTGGCAACTTTGCTTTGGTCCTGGCGATGTTCGTCGCCGCTGTCCAGGCCAGCCTGCCGCTAATCGGGGCTGAGAGGCGCTACACTCCCTGGATGGCGCTGGCGCGGCCGACAGCACTGTTGCAGTTCGTCCTCGTCGCCATCGCCTTCGCCTGCCTGACCAACCTTTACATAACCTCCGACTTCTCAGTCCTCACCGTCTCCCAGAATTCGCATACCGATAAACCGCTGATCTACAAGATCTCGGGCGTGTGGGGAAACCATGAGGGCTCGTTGCTGCTGTGGGTATCGATCTTGGCCGTGTTCGGCTCGGCGGTGGCGCTCTTCGGTACCAACCTGCCCCCGCAGCTGCGCGCCCGCGTGCTCGCTGTACAGGCCATGATCGCCTTTGGCTTTTACCTATTCATGCTGTTGACCTCGAACCCGTTCGAGCGCCTTGTGCCGGCGCCGGACAACGGTCAAGGCTTGAACCCGTTGCTGCAAGACCCTGGCCTCGCTTTT
>PTLJ01000195.1 GCA_002938045.1 Alphaproteobacteria bacterium MarineAlpha3_Bin4 | reverse complement strand
AAGGGCCGAACCGATCATGTCGTTTTGTTTCTTGAAAGGGGGGGGTCAATCAAAGCACGCGATCGATTTGGAAACACGGCGTTATTGTTGGCCGCTTTTTCGGGTCGGACTAAGACGGTAAGAGTCCTGATCGAAGCCGGATCCAGCATAAATTTCCAGAACCTCGGCGGTAGCACGGCACTTTTTCGCGCTGCCAAGGCGGGCAAGCGAAAATCGGTTAAATTGCTACTCAAAGCTGGTGCGAATATCAACTTGGCGAACAAGCAACTTCTTACTCCTCTTGCCGCTGCCGCTTTCAACGGCGAGGTGGAGACTGTTCGTTTCCTGCTCGAAAACGGCGCCGATCCGGCGGTAGTCGATACCACGGGGAAATCGGCCATCCTTTACGCTGCTGGGAAAGGATTTCCCGGAATTGTTGAGGCCCTCCTTGAGAAAGGTATTGATGTTAACCAGTCTTATGGCAATAGCCTTACGGCCTTAATGTGGGCGGCCGGTTACAGCAATGACACACCAGCTGGCGAGGCGCTCAAGACGATCGATCTCTTGCTCGATCGGGACGCAAATTTCGACATGAAGGACAACCGCGGTCAAACGGCGCTAATGACCGCCGCCCAAATGAACCACCCGGAAGTGGTCAAAAGATTGTTGAACGCTGGCGCCCGTGCCGACCTTAGAAATAAGGAAGGCCGGACGGCGGTCGACTTAGCACGGACTGCTGGCAGCCCGGCGGCCTTGCGGGTGTTGGGTGAAGCAAAGTAGAAGCGCAAGCGCATTACACTACGCTCCCCTCACTGAATGCCTTCGCCAGTCGAGGCGTCGATGGCAATCGCCATGTCCCCCATGAATTCCGCCATGTTGATGATGTCGGTTTCGCTGAATGTCGACATCAGAGAGGACTTGGCAGGGGCATTGTTACGCACTTTGTTTTTCATCTCGAGCATGGTCTTTTTGAGATAGCTGGGGTGTTGTCCGGCAAGCCGGGGAACACGGCTATTTCCCGCATAATTGCCAAGGTGACAGGCCACGCACTGGCCGGCGTTGGCCGCTGTTTCACCCTTGGTGACGCGGTCAGCGTTTCCCTTGAAACCAATATTTGGCCAAGTCTGTTCTGAATAGTACTTTGCCAATGCTAGCATTTGTTTTTTTTCCAAGCCGGCAACAACGGGAGACATGAGCTCGTTTTTTCGGAGCCCGTTCTTGAAGTCTTTTAGTTGCACATAGAGGTAATACAGTTCCTGGCCGGCCAGGATGGGAAAAGCGTCGTCCGCAGATGCGCCGTTTTTTCCATGGCAACCGTCACACTGTTCAAGGGTCTCGCGTATGGCTGAATTCTCATCGGCCATGACGGCTAACGGTGTGAAGATAAGAACAAAACTAAAGTAGAAAAAATGTGCCACAGGTTCATAATTTTTCTTCGAAATTGAGGCGGAAAAAACGGCCGCCCCCGGAGGGGACGACCGTCTTCAATGTTACGCGGAATCGCTGTTAATCGCCAAGTGAGAAGGCGATGATATTATTGCCGCGCTTGTAATTG
Source organism: Alphaproteobacteria bacterium MarineAlpha3_Bin4 (assembly GCA_002938045.1). Taxonomy (GTDB): domain Bacteria; phylum Pseudomonadota; class Alphaproteobacteria; order Rhodospirillales; family Casp-alpha2; genus PTLJ01. Next base: position 1,969 of record PTLJ01000195.1, on the reverse strand, counting down.
AGTTGGACGTTGCCGCCCGCTCCAACCACGATGTATTGCTTACCGTCAACTGTATACGACGATGGGGGCGCGTTGACCCCAGCGCCGGCCTGGAACTTCCAGAGCACGTTGCCGGTCGCCGAATCATAGGCCTTAAACAGACCATTGCCCTCACCGGCGAAGGTTAGCCCACCGGCCGTCGCCATGATGCCGCCGATCATTGGCTGCTGGGTCTTGACTTTCCACCTGATCTTGCCGGTGTTGTAGTCAACGGCCGAGACGTTACCCCATTGCTCTTCGCTGGCAATGACCTTGAAGGCGCCACCCAACCACAATTTTCCGCCTGGATAGGGGGTGCTTTCAACATGATAGGTCATCGGTTGGTGCAGGTTGATGGCGTAGACCAACCCTAGACCGGCATCGACGGTCATCGGTGACCACTCAACGCCACCGTTGGCGCCAGGTAGCATGCGCTTCCCGTCTTTCGTCGGCAGTACCCACATATTTTCTTGTGGAACCATCGCTTCAGAGAAACGAATCAGGCTACAATCTTTCCTGTTATGGACGTAAACATGGCCGGTTTTGCCGCCATGCAGGACGCCAGGAACCATTTTGCCATTTTTATCTTTAACGTCGACAAGAATGGGTGGGCTAACTGCATCCAAATCCCACACATCATGAGCGATATATTGGAAATGGCAGACGTATTTACCGGTGTCCAAATCAACGGAAATAAGCGAGTTGGTGTAGAGGTTGTCGCCAGGACGAATGGAACCATCCAAATCGGGGGATGGGTTTCCGGCGACGAAGAAAATTCGGTTAGTTGCCAAATCAACGGCTGGGTTTTGCCAGACACCACCACCCACCGTTTTGTAAGGATCACCCAATTTCTTCAAGGCTGCTTTTTCTGCCGCAATATCACGCAACATATCGCGGCCGGTCGCATCATGGGTCGCCCAAACACCGGTCGAATCTTCGGGTGTTGTATGGAACGTCCACAATAGCTTGCCAGATTCCTCGTCGTAAGCCTTAACAAAACCGCGAATACCGTACTCGCCACCGTTGGTGCCGATCAGGATTTTGCCATTTACCGCGGTTGGCGCCATGGTCTCCGAATAACCTAATTCCGGTTCGGCAATCTTCTGTTCCCAGACGACCTTTCCAGATTTAGCGTCAATCGCAAGCAGTTTGGAATCCAGCGTACCCATAAAGACCTTGTCGCCGGAAACAGCTACGCCGCGGTTATTGGGACCACAGCAATAGGTGGTTATTGGGCCCATCTTGTGCTTGTAGTGCCAGATCTGCTCGCCGGTTGCGGCGTTCAAGGCGTACACATGGTTGAACGACGTCGTGATGTACATGGTGCCATCGACGACGATCGGCGTTGTTTCCTGGGACTCAACAATCTCGGTTTGGAATATCCAGGCCGGACGCAGGTTCTTCACGTTCGAAGTGTTGATCTGGCTGGCTGGGTAGTACCGGGTCTGACTGTAGTTGCCGTTGGTGTGCAGGAAATTGTTGGCATCACCAGCAGCCCGGGACAGCATGTCTTGGGTAACCGTAGACATGTTACCATAAAGTGTTTCTGCCGAAACATTTGTGGCCGCCAGCGACATCATGGCGATGCCGCACAGCGAGGCCACCAGGGCCGAGCCCTGTCGTCTCATGATCTTTTGCATAATACCTCCAAAGATATTCGGGATCGCTGTGCGGTTGTTGGTCTCCGGGGCGACCCCTTTCTCCCGTATCCTAGAACTGTAATACAGTATATCAAGTCAGCGCAACCGGGGTTTTCCAGAAGTTCCGCCGAAAACGTCTTGCCTAGGGGATGATGGGGGCAGACGGGTCCTGCCGCTCGGCCCAGGGCTATTTTGGCAACTCGAAGGTCACTTTAATGCTGGCATACCACTCGGCCAGTTGGTCTATATCGTCATCGCTTAGCATCTTCGAGATAATATTCATTGGCTCATGCCTACGCTCTCCCGACCGG
>PTLJ01000194.1 GCA_002938045.1 Alphaproteobacteria bacterium MarineAlpha3_Bin4 | reverse complement strand
GAAACTTTCAGTACCAGGATCCAGTCTCCGTCAGTCGGCGGTAGCCGCAAAACCAAACCCGCGCGGATCTGACTTGATCGAACAAGTCAGTTTCTTAGCCGGAATGCCGTTTGCACAAAACACTGAATTGACGAAACCGAGAACGGGCACGGCTTGAACCCGGTGGCCGCGCCGGGACAGTTCAGAAACCGCTCTCGGCGGCATGCCGTCCTCAAAATAGGTGATGCCGCCGCCCGCGCCTTGATAAACCCGCCTACGCGCAATCGCCGTCTCGAGATCGTCTGCCGTCCCCATTATCGTATGCGCTGCAACGTTGACCATTGCGGACATGCCAGCCAAGCCGCCGGAGGAAGCGGACGCATAATAGGAGGCACCGCGAAGTTTGTGGACGAGTAACATGGGCGCCAACGAACCGCGCCCCCGCCCGTCGGATCCAGGTGCGGCTGATAGAACGATACCGGTGCCCTTGGCGATGCGGCCAATGCCAAACAGATTGTTCATACTCAACGCACAGGCGACCGCATTTCCTTCCCGGTCCATGACGGCAAAACTTGCGCCGGATGGATCGCTTGGAAATACTCCCGGTGCGCCTGTATCAGCCCCACCGAAGACATGTTTATCCGGCCGATAACTAGCAAGCAGCCGTTTAATATGTTCGTCGGATACGAAGTTAGAAAGATTTGCCGCGGCAACGCTACGGTCCTGGGACCAGCGCTTTCCGTCCGCCTGAGCCCGTTGGGACGCTTCAACCAGAAGATGATTACGTTCTTCCTGCGCTGCATCCTCAAAAAGGTTTTCATAGACCAGCATTGCCGTTAACTCGGCGGCGATCAGCCCTGTGGATTGCAGCGAAGCAGGAAAATGGAACCTGAAATTCATCTTAAAAGGCACCTCGATGGTACCGCGCCAGGCCGGTATGTATGTACGAAATTCGTCATAGGATAGCGACCCTCCGACCGCGGTTACCGCCTCCACTAATTCACGGGCGACTGGCCCCATATAAAAATCGCCAACACCACGCGCCCGAATTCGACCGATAATTGCCGCCAGTTCCAGTTGCACCAGTATGTCACCCTCGTCTAAGACTCCGCTTCCGTCTGGCTTACCGAAAATCTTCCGCGTTGTCGGCTCGCTCATTAACTCTTTTTCCATCAGCTTCAGATCAACGGCAAAAGCCCGCGATACCGAGATCCCAAATCGGGCCTTGTTTTCTGCCGGGTGAAGCAATTCCCCCCATTTCAACCGACCATATTTGGCGTGAAGAGCAAAAAATCCCCTCGCATTGGCTGGGATTCCATTCGGCCGGCTAGCATTGGCAGGGATTACCTTCGGCGCGAGAGGAAGAAAATCGATTGTTTCGACCTTCAATGAGGAGGAATCACGGACCACACAAATGCCTCCGCCGCCAAGACTCGCGGACGATGGGAGCGTTACAGCCATCGCGAAGTAAACCGCAACGGCCGCATCGGTTGCCGTGCCACCGGAAGCCAGCACATCGCGACCAACCAAGGCGGCCCATGGCTCGTCTACAGCGACGCCGCCAACGAAACCCTGTACATGGCCCAGGGTTCCGAGCGGAACTTCGCTCTCATCGAAGCCGAACCCGCATCCGATCAGTCCGCCACAAAGCAGAACAATGCAAATTTGACGCCATTGTCGACCAAGATTACTCTGGATTGTGCGAGTCCCATTTACGCGATTCAAAGGGAACCATTTCGGAAACAATCCTTTGTCAAAGCGCATTCTTACCCTATTCACCGTTATTTTGGTTGCCGGTATTATCGTTCCGTCACGTGGCCCCCACGGTCAGGGGATTTCCCTGATCCGTGACGCGGAAATCGAAAATACCATTCGCACCTATGCCACACCAGTCTTTCGCGTCGCCGGCCTCGATCCAAGCCACGTTAGGATTTATCTGGTCAACGACCGGTCCCTCAACGCGTTCGTCGCCGGTGGGCAACGGCTATTCATCAACACCGGTTTGCTGCTTAGGAGCGATAGCGCGAACCAGATCATCGGCATAATGGCGCATGAAACGGGTCATATCGCGGGCGGGCATCTTTCTCGTGTTCAGTCGGCTCTTGCCAAGAACTCCGTTCCTGTGATCCTTTCGTATATCCTCGGCGGCGCCGCCGTTATCGCTACCGGTCGCAGTGATATCGGCTCCGCAATCATCGCCGGCGGACAGACTGTTGCTCTGAGGAACTTCTTAAGTTACAGCCGCACGCAGGAGGCGTCTGCCGACCAAGCTGCGATGAAGTTTCTCGACGCGACAAAACAATCCGCAAACGGGTTGCTGGATTTCATGCGCCATCTAAGTGACCAGGAACTATTAAGCGCGGCGCGTCAAGATGCTTACGTCAGAAGCCACCCGCCGACAGAAAAACGAATAAGCACCATTGCCGCCCACATCGCATCCTCGCCCTACTCAGACACCCGCGATCGGCCCGAATATCAGGTCATGTTTGAGCGGATGACAGCAAAGCTTTATGCGTTCAAGAATCCCTTTGGAGCCACAATGCATCGGTACAAAGAGAGCGACGAAAGCATAGGCTCCCGTTACGCGCGAGCAGTTGCCTATTATCGAAAGCCGGATATGGCCAAGGCGCTCTCCTTGATCGATGGGCTGATTAATGAGCATCCAAATGATCCGTATTTTCACGAACTGAAAGGGCAAATGTTATTTGATAACGGATTGGTATCTGACGCGCTCGTTTCTTATCAACACGCAGCCTTTCTGCTTCCGAATTCTCATTTGATCCGCCGCGACCTAGCTCGGGTTCAACTCGAAGCCAAGGATCTAGCATTGTTGGATTCAGCGATCAGAAATCTAACCGCTTCATTGGCGATAGAACGGTTTTCTTCGTTTACTTGGAGACAATTGGCAATCGCCTACGGGCGCAAGGGAGACAAGGGCAGAAGATCACTGGCCTTGGCGGAAGAGGCCCTACTTATAAATAAGCCCGATATTGCGCGTTACCACGCCGGTTTTGCGGAGCAGATCTTCACCGAAGGTGAGCGCGAATGGTTACAGGCTCGCGACATACAACTCGCCGCTAATGAGCTCGAAAATGCGATTAAGAGACGCCGTTCCTCAGGTAACTAATGACTCGTAGCAGGACAATCCAATCCTTTCACGGCTCAACGTTACAGAGATTGTTTCCGCTGGCTCAGCCCTGCCGCTTAGTTGCTGGTGGCGCTGTTCGTAGGAGCCTGAGATGTGCTGGGCACTAGTGTCGAGCCGGGTGGGAAAAGGGACGTTTTCGGCCCGCAGCTAGGGTTCTTCACGCAGCGCCTTCCCGGTGATTGTGTCGTCAACGAATTGATATCTTCGGAGCAATTTTTCATAGCCAAGAATGATGAGGTTACGGCCCTAATCATCATCAACGGGCAGGAAAGTTTCATCGCTGCCCGGAGGACCAATACTTTTACTTTTTCCACTCCATATCTCAGTTGGGCCTGGGAAGTAGAACTACACGACCGAAGCGTACATCCCATCCGCATGGTCTTC
>PTLJ01000193.1 GCA_002938045.1 Alphaproteobacteria bacterium MarineAlpha3_Bin4 | reverse complement strand
AAAAGTCGGGGTTAAAGTGTGTGCTTTCCACCTATGGCAGATTAGGCGTCATGCAATGTTAGGAATGTGTAGTCGGGGTTATAGATGTCGGCTTTTGGGTGTATAGCAGACGTAAATCACTGTGCGTCGAAATGTCCGCTAATAGCCATGAACGGACGTTGCCTGACGAACCGTGTGTGGCTACTGTCTCGACCAATATGGATAACGAAAACAGACGAGACCTTTTGCTCGACGCAGCAAGGCGAGCAGGGGATTATCTGGATGGACTGAACAAAAGAAGCGTTGGGCCCATGCCAGGCGCGGTAGAACGCCTATCGGACGCTCTTGATTGTCCCCTGCCAGAAGCGCCGAGCAATCCGACCGACATTGTTGCCTTTCTCGATGAGTGTGGATCGCCGTCGACAATGGCCAGCGCCGGCGGCCGATATTTTGGTTTTGTGACGGGCGGGGCGTTGCCGGCAACACTAGCCGCAAATTATCTAGCCGGGGCTTGGGATCAAAACTGTTTCAGCTTTGTAAGTTCTCCAGCAATCGCATGCTTTGAGGAAGCGGCCTTGCGTTGGATTAAAGAGGCTCTTGGTCTTCCAAAATCAGCGGAAGGCGCTCTCGTTACAGGGGCGACGATGGCAAACTTTACCTGCCTTGCTGCCGCTCGGAATAAGGTGCTGAAAGACTACGAGTGGGACGTTGATCGACAAGGGCTGTTTGGCGCACCGGACCTTACAATTGTACTCGGCGAGGAGGCTCATGTTTCCCTTTTTAAGGTTCTTTCGTTGCTCGGCCTTGGACGAGACCGGGTGATAACCGTACCAGTCGATGATCAAGGCAGAATGCGGCCCGGCGGATTGCCGTCGGTCAATGGCCCTACGATTGTTTGCATTCAGGCAGGGAACGTTAACTCAGGCGCGTTCGATCCGGCGCAGCAGATCATAGAGTGGGCACGCAACGCCGGCACCTGGGTCCACGTCGATGGTGCCTTCGGCATTTGGGCCCTGGCCTCTTCCAAGGATGCCCATCTTGCCGACGGGGTCGTCGATGCCGATTCCTGGGCGACGGATGCTCACAAATGGCTAAACGTACCGTATGATTCCGGAGTTGCTCTGGTCAGGGATCGAAATGCGCTTGCCCAAGCGATGTCGATCACCGGGTCCTACCTGATGGCGACCGATCATCGCGATGCAATGAATTTCACCCCGGATAGTTCGCGACGCGCCCGCGCCGTTGAAATATGGGCGGCTCTCAAATCCTTGGGGCGTTCAGGACTGGCTGACCTCGTGAACCGGAACTGCCGTCAGGCGCAGAGCCTTGCCAATGGATTGCGGCAGGAAGGTGTCGAAATCCTCAACGACGTCGTCCTGAACCAGGTCGTTGTGGCTTTCGGCGATGACGACAAAACAAGCCGGGTAATTTCTACAATTCAAGATTCCGGCGTAGTTTGGTGCGGCGGGACAAAATGGCGTGGGCGAATAGCCATGCGGATCAGCGTGAGTTCCTGGGCAACCACTGACGAAGATGTCGAGCGGTCATTGTCTGCGATCTTGGAAGCTCATTTGCAGAACTAGTGAAGATGTCCGCATTGGGTCATCAGCGGACGGAAATACCGAACCTGCAATTGGTCCGCTTTTGGCTACGAGCGGACCTTTTGAATCTTAGTGATTTACATCTGCTATACACTTGGAAGCAGACAATGTTAACGCTGGCATTGGCCAGCCACCCCGGCGCGTTCCACTATCGCCCGCTACCGTGTACGTGCATTCCGATCTAGGCTTGGCTTTCCGAACCCAAGTCCAGAGGTTTGCGACTACGTCAATGGATGCGCCCAATTCGGGGGCGGCCGGTGCAAATCAAAATCAAGCCTGCGCGCAGGAATGCGCTGAGGGAAGGTTTCGTTTAAGTGGTTCGGCAGAACCGAAAGCAGGTGTGCTATTGGATCCACTCCATCGTGGCGCAATCGCCGCCGCGTCAAGGTGTCCTCCGCTCCAAGAATTTGTGAGGAACCTGTACCCGAAGCCGACATCGGCTCGTTTAATTTAATTCTTTTTACACCAGAACTGGAACATGCCCTGAAACGTATCAGGGTTCTCGAGTTCAAACTCGTGCCACAAATTAAGCGAGGTTAGTGCGCTTTTACTCGGGTGAGATTTCGTGAAATTTTTCAGCGCTCTGCGGTCCTGAAGCTCGAACCCGAGGAATTTTAGCTTAAAGGCTTGTAAGGCCGCACCAATTTGCAGCAGCGTAAAGCGATGTTCTTGGACATGAAAAAGCAGATCACGGCAACCGCTTAAACTGAAGAAGTCCTTGTTGTTGCATAATTTTGTCATCTCCTGATTTCCGTCCTCAGCCATAGCTATGATGTCTTGCCGACATCGGCGAATGTCCTTAGGAGATGTCGTATAACCCTTCTCGGCAATCAAGGAGCGCCCTCTAATAATAACTTGGCGTGCGATCTCGCTGTATAGACCGATCTTCATAAGCCCCCCCGGCTGCAAAAGGTCCACAAGGACCCGCCAGCCAGCCAACGGATCGCCAAGATGGTGAAGGACGCCACCGCATTCGATGAGATCGAACTGTCGTCCGAGACTACCTAGCTTCATGATGTCCCATTGAGCGTATTCGATGTTCGAAATTTCGAGCTCTTTGGTTTTTCTCAAGGCGTAGGAGAGGCTGCTCAAGCTTAAGTCTACGGCCAGCACATGCGCATTCGAGAACCTGGAAGCTGTGGCTAGAACATGCCTTCCCGTGCCGCAGCCTGCCACCAGAATTTTCGGGCTCTCAGGAGAATCATAGTCCCCTAGATCAAAGCGAAGTGGCGCCCCCCGCAAAACAGCGCCTATAGACCTGCCATTGCTCCCCATGCCAGTCTTGATCCAGCGGGGGTATGGGTTTTCCTCATATTGCTCGCGAACCGATTGAGAGACCGTGTCGCGTATGGAGGTTGGGCTAGGAATGCTAGAGCGCAGAGACTGTTCATTCTGCGGCTCCGATATTTGTAACTTAACCACTTCCATGATGTCGCTTGCCCATTCGCGTTCACACAATTCCTGGGCCCAGGGAAAACTGTAGAGCGGCCTGTAGGCACCTAGCGTGGCAACGCAGGATCGAGGCACATCCCGTCCTTTTTCCACCAGCGCCGCAATCTGCTGCTGAAGGTGCTCGACAGCTGTTTTTTCTTCGTCTGTTTCACGAAAGACGTACTCATTTGCAAAACATTGGAGAGCCAAGGCTGCTGAAAACGGCAGGCCCTTGTCATCCGTTTTTCCTGCCACAGTCTCCACTATCATGGCGCGACGTAACAACGTCAGCATCCGCTCTATCTCCAGGGAATTGATTGGGCCCAGTCCCATGACTTGGAGCAAAAGAGGGATCGCCGATAGCTGCTCAGCTACGTCCCCGTAGGCAATTCCAATCTCCAGTTTCCCGGAACCTGTCAGCTCAAGTATCTGCGAGAAATCCGGGTGGTGGCGAAGTGCGCTGATGATTGGCTGACTTAAGTAGTAAGGATCCACCGTGGACTGCTCTAATAGGTTC
>PTLJ01000192.1 GCA_002938045.1 Alphaproteobacteria bacterium MarineAlpha3_Bin4 | reverse complement strand
CACTTAATGGAGGCAGACCACAAAGCCGGCGGTGCAAGTGAATGCCTCGCTTAAAATTTAAGCGACCATTCATAAGGCTAATGAGCCTGCTGACGTAATTTATACCGCTCTCCGTCGAACTCACTAAACAGGCTGTCGGCAATTGGATGCACAATTCTCTGTGGGGCTTCTGCTGCCTCTAGGTTCTGTTCAGCGACATAAGTAGTATGAGCTGCTTCATTCACTAGCACGTGATACCAGGGTTTATCCTTCGGCGGGCGTGAGCGAGCTACGTGTTCGTACCAATCATCTGTCCCTTGAAATGTCGGATCGACATCGAAAACGGCTCCGATGTAGTCGAACAGCTTATGGTGAATTATTTGCCCGACTTGGAATTTTGCTTCCTGTTTTGGCATTGGAATCAACGTTATCGCATCAGAGGTTATTTAACGGCGATGTTTAACCTGGCGGCGGCGGTGGCGGCGGTTTATCAGGGAGAGGAATTGGAGGGGAGCCAGGGAATGGCTCCGGGGGCGGCTTTCCCGGTGGCTTTGGTATTTGGGCTTGGATCATAACCCTTGATTAATACCACTAATCGCTCGCTTATGGCTACAAGCGGACGTTAGTTACCGCCACGTTTTACGTCTGCTATTAGCCCTAAAACGCTCATAACTAAGGAGTGAGGCCAACCGGAAGGCCCCAGACGATCCTTTAAATTCGCATCGGTGATGGCTGGGATTACCGGAACATAAAACATTTGTCAGATTGAAGAACTGTTTGGTACAGGGTTATGCGGTCAGACCGGCTCCGATGGCCCAACTGGAGCCCGTTGCTTTTTATTCGGATACACTACTCCTTCCGTCATCTCTCAAGCCGCTCTGTCGTTCACGCTAGTTTCGGGGCCGCTCGACACAATTCACCTAAACATCAGTATATGTGTTCTTTTATTGGGACGTCAGCACTATCATGCGAGTTCACGGGCACATAATCTAAGTGAGTTGCAAATGACCAATCTCGGAAACTCCGCGGCCAGCCGCGATATTGCCTATCACGTCCATGGCTACACCAATTTGCGCAAGCATGAGGAAACCGGGCCGCAGATCATCACCCGGGGCTCTGGCATTTACGTTTACGATGACAACGACAAACCCTATATCGAGGGCCTGGCTGGACTTTGGTGTTCGTCTTTGGGCTTCGGCGAAGAGCGATTAGTAGAGGCTGCGGCGGCCGAGATGCGGCGGCTTCCTTACTACCACGGGTTTGCCAGCAAGACCACCAACGTTACCATCGACCTCGCCGAGAGATTGGTGACCATGGCCCCAGTAAAGATGTCGAAAGCATTGTTCGCCAACTCCGGCTCGGAGGCTACCGATCTAGCAGTCAAGCTGATCTGGTATTACCACAACGCGATCGGAAAACCGGAAAAGAAGAAGATCATTTCGCGCATCAAGGGCTATCACGGTATCACCGTCTGCTCGGCCAGCCTGACCGGGCTGCCGCACCTACACAACGCGTTTGACCTGCCGATCGATCGCATCCTGCACACCGATTGCCCGCATCACTACCGCTTCGGCAAATCCGGCGAGTCTGAGGAAGATTTCGCCACCCGCTGCGCCGCTAACCTAGAACAGATGATTCTTGATGAGGAGCCCGAAACGATTGCCGCCTTCTTCGCCGAGCCAGTGATGGGCGCCGGCGGCGTCATCGTCCCACCGGCCACTTACTATGAAAAGGTACAAGCGGTGCTGAAAAAATACGACATCCTGCTGCTAGCCGACGAGGTAATCTGTGGGTTCGGCCGCACCGGCAACATGTGGGGCAGCCAAACAATGGACATGAGACCGGATATGATCACCTGCGCCAAGGCGCTTTCTGCGTCTTATCTCCCAATATCAGCGCTGATGATTACTGACGCTATCTATCAGGCAATCGCCGACCAGAGCGCAGAGCTCGGCATTTTCGGGCACGGCGGGACCTATGCCGGCCACCCGGTTGCAGCGGCGGTCGCGATGGAGACACTCAAAATCTACGATGAACGCAACATTGTTGACCACGTCAGGCAGATGGCACCGAAGATGCAGCACGGGCTCCGGATTCTCACCGACCATCCGTTGGTCGGCGAGGTCCGCGGCATCGGACTCTTTGCGGCGGTCGAATTAACTAAGATCAAAGCGGACAAAACGCCTTTTGATCCAAATTCCGGGGTAACAGCGCATCTTCAAGAGCGCGCTTACCAAAATGGTCTCATCATTCGGGCCTTAGGCGATAGCCTAGCACTCTGCCCGCCGTTGATCATCGAAGAGAAAGAGATAGAGGAAATGCTCCGAATTTTTGAAACTTCGCTGGAGGAAACGCACACCTGGGTTAAAGAAAATAATCCGGCGTGATAGTCTAGCAACAATACCATGCCCAGTTGCGATGACATCATGAACTACCAACGGTTTTCCGAGGACAGGATTGCCGAGCTGCAGGACGAAGGTCGGTAACGGTTTTCGCCGATCTTGAACGCCAGGCGTGTTCCTTTCCGACGGCAGGCAATCACATGACCAGGGCGGTCCGCGCGAGGTCACGGTGTGGTGCTCTAACAACTATATGGGGATGGGCCAGAACTCGGAGTTTCGGACCGTTATGCACCCCGCCATTGACAAATGCGGCAACGGAGCATGCTCACCGCCACGCGTGACGTCTAGAAACGGCTGAGCCTAAAATTCGCCGCGCTTGGCGTTCAAGCAAGCAGCTTCTCGCAGACTTGCTGCAGACCCGAAAGCATTTGTTTACCTTGCTCGCCGCCCTCCCCCTTAATGTCTTCGGCGATGACCAACTTCATGGCGTTGATATGGAGATTGATCGCCTCCATCTCGCCCGGCCCGATCGACCCCGCCTTCTCGATCAACCGGCACAATTCATGGCCTATCGCCGTCATCATGTCGTAGCCGAAGCTGCCGCCCTGGCTCTTGATATCGTGCGAGGCCTGAAAAACCGCGTCAACCTCAGATGTACGGTCTCCGCTGGCCTTTTTCAGCGCCTCGTAGGCCCTGTCAATCTTTTCAAGGTCCTCTTGAACCCATTCGAGGTAGTTGTCGGTAAGGCCGACGATTACCTGTTCAGCTCGATCAAGCGCGGCCATATCGACCGCGCCGGGGCCGCCGGTACGGACTTTCGACTTCAGCGTATTGGGGGGGGTGATAAATTCCGGTTTATCGTCTGCCATACCAATGAACCTCCTCCCTCAGTCTATTACAACCCCCCGACCGGGCGGTTTTGATGATCCGTACTAACCTACACTACTAACCTAAATGTCTTAAACGCCAATTAGCAAATGTAAACAGCAGTCATGTTAGCTCTCCCGCAAGCCCCTGGATGTTGAGCCCGTCCGTGAACACCCGCCGCGTGGACAGCCCCTGTCCTCGAAATTAAAGAATTTCACCTTGGAGATGTCTTATTCAGCAGTGGTTACAGCAACCCGAGCCCACGCAGCTCGGCCGCCATTTCGGGAGGAAAGTCATCGCCACCGCCAACCCCTAGCGGGGCGTCGCGCGGCGTGTCATCT
>PTLJ01000191.1 GCA_002938045.1 Alphaproteobacteria bacterium MarineAlpha3_Bin4 | reverse complement strand
TTCGACGGCATTGAACTACCCAATAGATCAGGCAAAACGGGGACAGTCCGGACCAACTGGTTTCAGTGGTCATAGTGACGCCGTTCGCGGAAAGGCCAAAGGTGATGGCGTCTCGTGATTTAGGAATTGCCGAGTTGCTGGACCAGCCCATAATCGCGCACTCGATCTACGGGCACCTGGTCACCGTTATCGAGAACATACGCCAGTTCGTTCGCACGGAAACATACGTCGGCTCTGACCGTCCCCGCAAGAAGGGGCCTTACAGTGGCGAGGAACGCCGCAAGCAAGGCACGGCGGCCGGTGAGTTGGCGGAAGAAAATGGGCAGCAGACGCAGAGAACGTTTGGAGGTGGACGGCGGAAGCTGAGCCGGACTGCGTCCGTTCCACCTAAACCCTAACTGATTTCCGCAGACCTCGTCTCAGGCCCCTAGGAACGCGCCCAGGTGCGGATACTGGTCGCCGGCCTACTTGAGCACCGCAATCACGTCGGCGATGGTCCGGCTGTGCGCGTTAATGTCGGCATCCTCGAAGCCGGTCAGGTTGGGTGTCGCATCGGTTCCCGGCGTGGTCTCAATATCGAAGACGAAGACATTCTGGTGCCGCATGGTCAAGGGGTCCCGCGAGTGTTATACACTGGTGAGAGTTCGTTCCCCGACCCGGGTGTTATCTCCGTGCCGGGCCGATGGAGAACCAGCCCATGACAACCCCTGGACAGATGATTAAGCAGGCGCAGGAACTTCAGGCGAAGATGGCGACGATGCAAGAGAAGTTGGCTGAGATAGAGATCACTGGCTCGTCGGCCGGCGGCATGTGTCAAATGACACTCAACGGCAAGGGCGAAGTCCGGCGGATCAAGATTGACCCGTCGTTGGTGACACCAGCCGACGTGGAGGTGTTGGAAGACCTAATCGTCGCCGCTCACAACGACGCCAAGGGCAAGCTCGCGGGCGAGATGCGTGACAAGATGTCGGAACTCACCGGCGGGCTCCAGCTGCCGCCGGGCTTGCCGCTGCCTTTCTGAGCGGGCCCCGGGGGCGGGCATGGTTTCGCAAGACATCGAACGCCTGGTCGCGCTAATGGCAAAGCTACCTGGCTTGGGCCCGCGCTCAGCGCGGCGCGCCGTGCTGGCGTTGATCAGGCGCCGTGATACGTTGTTGGCACCGTTGTCAAAGGCGCTCACCGTTGCCGCCGACAGCATCAAGACCTGCTCGATCTGCGGCAACCTAGATACTGGCGATCCCTGCATCTTGTGCACAGACCCCAGACGCGACCGTTCCATGATCTGCGTCGTTGAGGACGTCGCTGATCTGTGGGCGCTTGAGCGCACGGCATCTTATCGCGGCCTCTATCACGTGCTCGGCGGTACGCTGTCGGCGCTCGACGGCGTCGGCCCCGAGGATCTCAATATCCAGGGCCTGGTAGCTCGCTCCTCCGAGGTGCAGGTTACGGAGGTCATCCTTGCCACCAACGCTACCGTCGATGGACAAACGACGGCGCACTACATCACCGACCGCCTGGCTGGGGTTGGGGTTATCGTGTCGGGCCTCGCCCACGGAGTGCCGGTCGGCGGCGAGCTCGATTACCTCGACGACGGCACCTTGAGCGCGGCACTGAAGGAGCGCAGGCCAGTCTAGGGAACGAAAGCGCATGGACGTCGAAAAATTGCTGAGACAGGGGCTCCAACACCACCAGGCTGGGCGTCTTGATAAAGCCGGCGAGGCTTACCAGCAGGTCCTCAAGAGCGACCCCGACAACGCCGACGCGCTCAACCTGATGGGCGTCATCCTGCAGGCGGCAGGCAATCTGGATGCTGCTATCACCCTGATCACGCGAGCGACGGATCTGGTGCCGGACTTCGTACCGCCGTTCGTCAATCTAGGCAACGCGTTACAGGAGGCGTGCCGGTTTGACGACGCTGTCGACGCCTTCCGCAAGGCTATCGAGCTGGCGCCTGACCAGGCCGAGGCAGTCAACAACCTGTCAAGCGCTTTGAACAAACTCGAGCATTTCGACGAAGCCCTCGAGGCCAGCGAGCGTGCGATCGAGCTGACACCCGGGCTCTGCCCGGCGCATATGAACCTGGGCAACGCGTTAGCCGGACTGGGGCGGACGGTGGAAGCGGTAGAGAGCTACAAGCGCGCGCTCGAGATCGACCCGACCGATTCTGCTGCCTACTACAACCTCGGCAACGTCTATACGGAGATGGAAAACCTGAAAGCAGCGCTCGAGCAGTTCCGTAAGGCGCTGGAATTCGACACGGAAAACGCCGAGAAGTACTACAACTACGCCAACACGGCGCTGGCACTTGATCTTTATGAAGACGCTACGGCTGGGTACCGTCGCGCGCTCGAAATCGCGCCAGGCTATATCGACGCGCAGTGCAACCTGGGCACCGTGCTGCTAAAGATGGGCCGCAGCGATGAAGCTGTCGCCAGCCTACGCCGCGCCATTGTCGACGAGCCCAAGAGTCCGGACCTGCACTGGAATTTGGCCCTGGCGCTGTTGCAAGCCGGCGATTACAAGGACGGCTGGGCGGAGTATGAATGGCGTTGGCAGATGCCCACGTTCGAGGCGTTCCAGCGCGATTTCGGCGTCCCCCTCTGGCAGGGGGAGGACCTAGACGGCCGGACGCTGTTCATAGACACCGAGCAGGGCTTTGGTGACAGCATCATGTTCGCCCGTTATGCACCGATTGCAGCCGAGCGCGGCGGGCGCGTGGTGCTTGAATGCCGACCGCAGTTGAATAACCTGTTTGCGAGCCTCAACGGTGTCAACGAAGTCGTCGATCTCGGCCATCCGCCAGGCCACTTCGATTTCTACGCGCCGCTGATGAGCTTGCCGCATATCCTCGGCACCACGGCTGAAACAATCCCCACCGATGTGCCCTATGTCAAGCCGCCCGAAGAAACGCCTGTCGATTCGCGAATCGCCGAGGCACCGGGCTTTAAGGTTGGCTTCGCCTGGGCCGGCAGCCCGACCCGCATCGACAACGTCAAGCGGTCGTGCGACATAGCTCTGTTCGAGCCCTTGATCGCATTGCCAGGTCTTAATTTCTTCAGTCTACAGGTCGGTGAGTTTCAGGAACAGTTGCGTGATCTCGATACGGCTAGGTTAGTAATCGACCTGGCCGACGACTTCCGTGACTTCGCTGACACCGCTGCCGCGGTCCAAGCGCTGGATCTTGTCATCTCTGTCGACACGGCCGTTCTCCACCTGGCCGGCGCGCTCGCAAAGCCGGCCTGGGGCCTGATGTCGCAACCAACCGGGTTCTTATGGCAGGATCAGCGCAAGGACAGCCCCTGGTATCCGACCCTCCGACTCTTTCGCCAGCCCGAACATGGCGAGTGGGCGCCGGTGTTCGAGCAGGTGAAAAGGGAGTTAAATGAAATGATGGCAAAGAGTTAGGGTCGTAGGCTCCCTTCCGCTTTGCCGTTAATTGTTGCGCTTCAATGACGTCATTGAGCCATAGTAACGGGATCTTGAACAAGGGCGTCTTGATTAGCAGCGCGGTGAGAACGAGCAGCACACCGGCACCGGTGG
>PTLJ01000190.1 GCA_002938045.1 Alphaproteobacteria bacterium MarineAlpha3_Bin4 | reverse complement strand
CACCGTCGCCGAAAAGACAGTACGGAGCGACCGGCAGCTAAACACCGAGACCATCCAGTAGCGGCCTCAGGTATGGTTCGTATGCAGCGGCGCGACCGACGGAGGTGTCGTAGAGTGGTTTGCGGACCTGCCAGTTCGACGCGCTCAGCACCGGGCGACGCGTTTGATGGAAGTCGAGGCAGGCGTCGTTCCACTCCAGGCCAAGAAAGTCGATCAAGCGGCGGCTAAGGGTTTCCGGGTCGTTAACGAGTTCCTCGTAGCGAACCTCGAGTGGCGGTGCTGGGAGCACCTCGCGCCAATGGCTCATCAACCGTTCGTATGCGCGCATGTAGCACCCGATCTGGCCGAGGTCGGTGCTCCATGGGTGGTTGACGGAAAAATTTTGGAAAAAACACGAAACGCCGGTGTCAAGCGGGTCGCGGAGACAATGAACGAGACGTGCGTTGGGAAACAACTTTCGGATTATTCCAAGATAAAAAAAATTGAACGGCGTCTTGTCGATTACACGTTCAGCGTCGGAAGCAAGCAAAAACCGGGTCAGAATGTCGTCCTCCGCTCCCTTTGCCGCGATCGGATCAGCGGTGGAGAACCCCGATAACGTCTCGATTTCGCCGGCGCCGCAGACGCTTGGGTGGCTGGCCGCGATCTGTTCAACCAACGTCGTGCCCGAACGCGGCATGCCGACGATAAACACCGGCACCTCGGTGGGGTTGCCGACGTCGCTACTTTCGTCGAACGCATCACTGTTGAAAGCCGAAACGATGCGCAAGACGTCACGATCATGAGCGTCGACGTCGAAGGCCTGGCCGGTTCCCTCCAGTTCCAACTTCCGAAGCTCGTTCCCAGCCAAAAACTCTGCGAAGGCAGCAGCCGCGTCGCCACGCTGATCTGCGTACTCGCCTAGGGCGAAACGGAGCGCGATACGATCCTGTGCTGGCATTTCATCCGTTTCAGCTAGTTCTCGGATCCTGGCGATCCCGTCCTCGGAGATCTCAGCGCCGGCGGCTGCCAGGTTGTATTGCGCCTCGCCCAAACCCGGTTTGATGGCGACGGTGCGGCGGAAGGCGGCGACCGCTTCATCGAGGCGCCCATCAGCTAGCAGCACCACACCAAGACCAGCATGGGCCTCGGCGAACGCCTCGTTTTCGGCAATGGTGTCACGGTAAGCTCGTTCAGCCGCCTCAATGTCACCGCACTTGAACAACGCCGCGGCCAAATTGACTCGTGCCTCAAGATAACCGGGCCGGAGTTCGACCGCCTGGCGGAAACAATTCACCGCTTGTCCCGGTCGGTCTGTAACTACGAGTAAATTGCCAAGTGCGTTATGGGCTTCAGGAAAGGCCGGATTTGTCTCGATTGCCGCGCGGCACTGATTCTCGGCTTCATCGAACTCACCCAATTCGCGTAGCGCGATGCCTATATTGGCACGCGCCATGACATTATCCGGCGCCGTGCGAATCACCGCGGCATATGATTCGACGGCGCCCACAAGATCACCGTTACGTAACCGCAGGTTGCCTTGGTTGATATGGGCCTCTGGATAGTCGGGCCGGAGCCGAAGCGCTTCGGCGCAAACGTTGAGAGCCTCGTCGGCGCGACCCTGGACCTCGAGCGCCACGGTTAGGTTGTTATGGGCCTCTGCGTTTCCCGGATCAAGATCGATGACATGGCGGCAGGCGGCTTCCGCCTCCTGAGCGCGGCCGAGCATGTTCATAATCGCGCCACAGTTGGCATGCATAGCTATATCGGTGTCGTTGCGGGTAATCGCCTCGAGGATCGCGTTACCAGCCTCTTCCAGACGGCCGTCCTGGTATGCGATCATTGCCAGCATGTGGAAGGCCTCGGCGTCGAGCGGCGCGCGCGCGGTGACGTCCTTACAAAGCTCCTCGGCCTCGTCCGTGCGCCCAGCCTCAAGATGTGCTTCAGCCTTGGTTAGCATTGCTGTTACTTCCGGCTCGCGTTTAGCGGAGCCGGCACGCCGTTTGGCCTGCTTCTTTTGTCGTCGCCGGTCCTGTCTATTCACTAATACAACTCTTTACGATCGCCGAGGCCTGAAAGAATTCAATCCACTAATTCGCGTGCGTCAACTTCCGATGGCAAATCGGAAGGAAAAGTTGGATAGAGCCCCAGGACCCGCGCACGCTGCTGGATTAACCCGAGTACGGCGTCAAGATAGGGCGTTTGCACATTGACCAAGTGCCCCATTTCCTGAACAGCCGTCACCAGTGCGTCAATTTCTAGCTCCTTACCCTTCTCTAGGTCCTGCAGCATGGATGTCCTGTGAGCGCCGACCTCGGCGGCGCCGTTGATACGTCGATGTATGTCGACGCGGAAGTTTGCACCAAGCTTTTCGCCGATCTCCTGCGCCTCCATCATCATCGAGCGTGCCAGGATGCGGGTCGGGATATCGGTGGCGACGATGTCAAGTGTTGCACCGGTCAGCGCAGAAATTGGGTTAAAGCAGAGGTTTCCCCACAGCTTGATCCAGATGTCGTCGCGAATATTGTCGCGGACTGGCGCCTTGAGGCCGGCTTTGTCCATGGCGTCGCCTAGCTGCTGGCAACGCTCCGAGATGGAGCCGTCAGGCTCGCCGAGGGGGAACTTGTTGCCATAGGTATGGACGACGACGCCTGGCGCCTCGATGTGGGTCGCTGGATAGACGACGCAGCCAATCGCACGTTTTGGGCCAATGATATTCCACTGCCAACCGCCGGGATCGACACTTTCAAGGCGGTGGTTCTCGAATGGTCCCTCGAGTTTATAGAAATACCACCAGGGCACCCCATTCATTGCCGTAACGACAGCGGTATCGGACCCCAGCATCGGTTTCAACCGTTCCGCCGCCTCGTACGCCTGATGCGCTTTGAGGGTGATTATAACAAAATCCTGCGGTCCGGCTTCTCTTGGGTCGTCGGTACAGAAGCAATCGGTGGCAACACACTCCTCGCCGTCAATTTTAAGCGTCAGCCCGTTGGCCTTCATCGCTTCTAAATGCGCACCGCGGGCGATCAGGGTCACATCCTGCCCGCCGCGGGCCAACTGAACGCCTAAATAGCCGCCGATGGCGCCGGCACCGTAGATTGCGATCTTCATGGTTATCCTCCGCCAATGGGAAACCGTTGTCTCGCCGTTCTATTCTTTCTAAAAACTAACAGCTTACCCACACAAGGGGAGTAAAACGTTATTTGGTGTTCGGGGTTAGGTTGAAAGATTAAGAGAAAGCTAATGCCAGGGAAAGCTAATCCAACCCCGTCAACGGAGGTCGGCTACGAGACCGCAAAGTTGCTGTTGGACATCGGGGCTGTCAACTTCCGGCCAGACGAGCCCTACCGGCTGACTGCCGGCTGGGCGAGCCCGGTCTATATCGACTGCCGGTGGGTGATCTCGTTCCCGGAAGCCCGGCGGCGGATCGTTAAGCTCGGCATTGATTTGCTCAACCGTGACGCTGCATTGCCTAGAATCGACATGATCGCCGGCGGTGAGACGGCTGGAATACCCTATGCCGCCTGGATCGCAGCCGGAACCGACAAGCCAATGCTCTACGTCCGCAAGCAGCCGA
>PTLJ01000019.1 GCA_002938045.1 Alphaproteobacteria bacterium MarineAlpha3_Bin4 | reverse complement strand
CCGAGTTGCCCAGATTGACGGGTCCAGTGATATTGTCAGTTGCGTTCATCAGCCGGACCAGCCCGTCGATCAGGTCGTCGACGTAGCAGAACGACCGGGTCTGGGAGCCGTCGCCATAGATCGTTACCGGCGCGCCGCTTAGCGCCTGGACAATAAAATTGGAGACTACGCGGCCGTCGTTGGGGTGCATGTGCGGGCCGTAGGTGTTGAAGATGCGAGCGATGCAGATATTGAGCCCGTGCTGGCGATGATAATCGAAGAATAGCGTCTCGGCGCAACGCTTTCCCTCGTCGTAGCAGCCACGCCGGCCGATCGCATTGACGTTGCCATTGTAGTTCTCCGGTTGCGGATGGACCTCCGGGTCGCCATAGACCTCGCTGGTCGAGGCCTGTAGGATCTTGGCGCCGGTCCGTTTGGCTAGGCCGAGCATGTTGATAGCGCCGTGAACACTAGTCTTAGTCGTTTGCACCGGATCGAACTGGTAGTGAACGGGCGACGCCGGACAGGCCAAGTTGTAGATCTCGTCGACCTCGACATAGAGCGGGAAGGTGATGTCATGGCGCATCATCTCGAAATACGGATTGTCGAGCAGGTGAAGGATGTTTCCGCGGGTACCGGTGAAGAAATTGTCGACGCAAAGCACTTCGCTGCCATCCGAAAGCAGCCTGTTGCAGAGGTGCGAGCCGAGAAACCCGGCGCCGCCGGTGACGAGAACCCGCTTTCTGATTTCCATTTGCGACCCCCTTGGACGTCAAGGCCCTCAGAACTTAGCATCCGCTGCAGGCGCTGATAAAGCCGAAACACCCGAGTTCAGGTGCTTAAAAACCGGCGTTCGCCGCCCTCAAGGACAAGACAGGTGAGACAGCCTGAGTTGTAGGCACATGTGTCTATGCTGATCCGGTTCAGCTTGATTTCCGGTTCCGGCAGCGGCGTATGACCGTGAACGACGACAACACCGAAATCTTCGTCCGAGTTTAAGAATTCTTCGCGGATCCACATCAAATCAAAGGGGGTCTGGAGAGAGAGGGCGACGCCGGGCCGAATGCCGGCGTGCACAAACAGATAATCGCCCTCTCGATGGGACAGCCGTAGGCCCTGGAAAAATTGCTGGTGATCGTCCGGTAGCGCGGCCCGGAAATCGGCCCAGAGACATCCCATTTCCACCGCTGAGCTCGGCGGTCCGTAGACGTCGACACCATAGCTGGCGAGTGTCGCCTGGGCGCCATTCATCAGCCACACCTCGGCGTGTTCTCCGGTCGCAGCGAAGCGCAGCAGGAAGTCGTCGTGATTGCCTTTGAGGCAGACGGTCTCAAACCCGGCCAACGGGTCGTTGATCAGCATATCGACGACTACGAACGATTGCGGCCCGCGGTCGACGTAATCGCCCAGATAAATGACGGCCACGCGGTCTGGCGCGTGGTCGGCTGCGTCGTCACGGATCAGCTGATGCATGCGTTGCAGCAGATCAGCGCGACCGTGGATATCGCCTATTGCATAGATCCGGCGCCCAGCGGGTACCTTGGGGCGCACACCAGCCGGGCCCGATTCGCGGCTTTGCTCGTCGATCATCATGACATCCAATCCACAGCAGACCGGGTGGGCCGGTGGAAGGCTTCGGCCCGGTCGCTTTGCGGCGTATTCCATGTCGTTTACGGGTACAGTATAGCCACAGATACGGTAATCTGTTCTTAATGGTTAGAACTTACCTTGTGCGGTGAATTCGGCGGAACCCGTGAGGTGCGGTCGGAATAGCGGGAAATTATGGCTGAATTAGGTGCTGCATCGACATCCGGCGTGGTCGATCCGACAACAAGCGAGGAAAGCCTGTTACTCGGAAGGCTGAACCGTGTCGAACAGAACCCGTCCGGGTTTTATGCCGTACATCTGCATCTTTCGGAGCTTCGTCAACCCAACCGGCAACCGCATTTCCTCAATATCGCGGCACGCATCTTCGATAGCATCATCAACAACCACGACGCGACCCTATTTCCACTCAACAACGCCGACATGATATTGGTCTGCCAAAACGTGCCAGTCGATGACGTCGATTCGGTGATCGACAGGGTCCGCAGCCTTTTCAACGAGGATCCCCTGTCCTCGAGCCAGGAGGGCAGCTTCGAGGATCGGTTCTCGACCTGGTACGATCTCTCAACGACGGAAGATTTTTCGGCGTTATTCAATCTCGCCACCGATCTAGCGATGGAATTGGAGAAAAAGCTCAAGGAAAAGAAGCTAAACGGCGAGGCAGGTCAGGAGTCTGAGGGCAATCCCCTAAGCCCGACGAACCTGGCGATGATCAACCAAAAACTTCAGGGGATGCAGGTCAACGACATGGTACGCCAGCAGACCTGTCTACACATCGGGACCAGCGGTGGCGGTCGGGTAATGTTTCATGAGAACTTCATCTCCATGAATGAGTTGAAAAAGGAGGTCGCGCCGGATGTCAACCTGTTTGCCAGCCCGTGGCTGTTTCAATACCTGACCGAGACCCTCGACCGGCGTATTCTCGGCATCATAGCCGAGCGTAATTTTGATCTGCTCAAGGAACCGATTAGTGTCAACCTCAACATCAGTACCGTGCTGTCGAGGGAGTTTCACAATTTTCACAAGTCTGTTGGTGACAACACCCAAAAGGTGGTTGTCGAGATGCAGATTATCGATATTTTTGCCGACATCAATTCCTATGGATACGCCCGCGATTCGCTGCAGGAAATGGGATACCAAGTGCTCGCCGATGGCCTCAGCCCAATTTCGTTACAGTTCTTCGACCCGGCCCAGCTACGTTCGGATTTCATCAAGATCGCCTGGGGCTCAGAGTTCGAGAGCGATAACAACAACCGCGTGACAGAGTTGCGCAAGGTCATTGCTAACACTGGCAAGGACAGCGTCATCCTTGCCCGTGTCGATACAGAAAAGGCGATCAAATGGGGCGTTGACATCGGTATCAGCCGCTTTCAGGGATATGTTATCGACAAGCTCGTCAAGGTATTTAGAGGCGGCAAGCAGCACTAAGCTCTGCCACGCGGATATCGGATCATGGCAAAAGAACCGTACAGCCAAAAACGACTGCCGAATCAAGAAGGCCTTCTTCTTGAATACGTCCATCAACTGGAAAAGCACCGCAAGGGCCGGCGCGCCGTGCATCTGCACCTGTCGGCGCTGAGTCAAAATAACCGGCGTGAACAGCACATCCAAACCGCAGCCGGCAATTTTGAGCCGCTTATCAAGGACGAGAAGGGTCAGATGTTTGTTCTCAAGAACTCGGATCTGTTCTTTGTCTTCGAGGAAGCGGCTAAACTGCAAACGGAAACCGTCATCCAAGACATCCGCTTTCTATTTGATGACGACCCACTGTTTACTGCGGAGGAGAAGGCCGATCAGCCATTCGCCACGTGGTACGACGCTGACAAGGACTACGACAACATCCTGCATCTCGTTCAGGGTCTGGCTCAGACTGGGGAAAAGGGCCAGACGGAAGCCCGCTCGCGTACGGACGCCCGCTCCAAGCTCAAGGCCAAGCAGGAGCAGGGCGAGCCGCTGACACCGGAGGTCCTGGAGCAGGTCATCACGGCGCTGGTGCGGGCCGATCTTTCCAACCTGGTGCGTCGCCAGTTCATCTGTCAGGTCGATACCAATATGGTGCCGGAACAGGAATTCAGCGAGCTGTTTATCTCGATTAAGGACGTGAGAGAGACAATACTCCCAAAAGTCAATCTGGTCGCTAATCGGTGGTTGTTCCAACACCTCACGGAAACGCTCGACAAGCGCATGTTGTCGATGCTCAGCAAGACCGACAGCATCTCGATGTCCGGCAACATCAGCTTCAACGTCAACGTGACAACACTGCTGTCGCGGGAGTTCCTAACCTTCGACGACAACATTGCCGCCAGCCGGCGCGGCTCGATGACCATCGAGTTGCAGAAGGAAGACATCTTCAATGATCTTAGCGCCTTTGTGTTCGCGCGCGAGTTCGTGAAGGAGAAGGGATTTCGCGTCTGTCTTGACGGCCTCAATCTGCAAACCCTGTTGATGGTCAATACCGAGAGACTCGGTGTCGATATGGTGAAACTAATCTGGGATCCGGAACTGGTCGATAGCGGCGAAGACGCACACGACCAGCTAAGATCGATCATCAAGCAGCGTGGCGACCGGCACCTAATCTTGTGTCGCTGCGACGACCGCCAGGCTGTCGATTTTGGTCACGCCATGGGGCTCCAGTTGTTCCAGGGGCGGTTCGTCGAAAACCTGATTGTCGAGGACGGGCGCCGGCGCGAGCTGCTCAAGTTGCAGCGGCGCATCGAGCGCGGTTCGGAAGCATCGGTCACACAATCTCGTCCAAATGATTAGAGACGGTAAACAGCACTAAACTGCTACGCTGGTATCGGATCATGGCAAAAACACCGGACAGTCAGAAACGACTGTTGAATGATGAAGGCCCCCTTCTCGATTACGTCCAACACCTGAAAAAACACGGCCATGGCCGGCGCGTGGTGAAGCTGCACCTGTTTGCGTTGCGTTCGTTCAACCGGCGCTAACAGTCGCTCTTGCCGCTGACCCCTGCTTCTTCGAATGTCGCCATGCCGGCGTGGCACTGGGCCGCCGCTCGCAACACTGCAACCGCCAACACCGCTCCGGAGGCTTCACCCAGGCGCATGCCGAGATCAAGCAGCGGCGCCTTATCGAGCCTATCGAGCAGCCGCCGGTGGCCGGGTTCGGCCGAAACGTGGGCCGCCTGGCAATGGTCGAGAGCACCCGGGCGCGTTGCCTCTAATGCCGCTGCTGCTGCCGTTGCAACGAAGCCGTCGAGCAAGATCGGCACCCGGCGATAGCGTGCAGCGACCACGGCACCGGCGATTGCCGCCAGCTCGCGGCCGCCGAAATGGCGGAGCGCATCGAGGCCGTCATCGATCGTCTCACGGTGGCGTGCGACGCCGACGGCAACGGTTTCCGTCTTGCGCGCCAATGCCGGTCCGGCGATGCCGGCACCGGGTCCGGTCCAATCGGCGGCGTTGCCGCCGTATAGCGCCAGTGATAGCGCTGCCGCGGAGGTGGTGTTGCCGATCCCCATCTCGCCGAGGCACAGTACGTCCGTGTTTTCACGAACCGCGGCGATGCCGGAGACAACGGCGTCCAGACATTCCTCCTCGCTCATAGCCGGCTCGACGGTGAAGTCGGCGACCGGCCGTTCGAGGGTCAGTGCCTCAACCGAGAGCTCGACACCGAAAGTCCGGCACAGTTGATTGACGGCAGCACCGCCGGCATCGAAATTGGCCACCATCTGTGCTGTTACCCCCGACGGATAGGCCGAAACACCTTGCGCCGTGACGCCGTGGTTACCGGCGAATACCAGCGCGCGCGGCGTACCCATGCGAGGCGGGTGATTGCCCTGCCAGCCGGCCAGCCACAGGCTGAGCTCCTCAAGCCGGCCGAGCGATCCAGGCGGCTTGGTCAGTTGCGGCTCGCGCGTGCGGGCCGCCGCTTCTGCTTCCGCGTCCGGCCCAGGCAGGCGTCCGAGCGCCTGGCGTAAGTCGTCGAAATTTTGCAAGGTCGGGTCCTGGGGCATCGTCGACAGCTTTCCGTTGTTGCGGCATTTTCTTTCCGCCGCCCCTCACCTATAACTGAAAATTCTGGCTCGCGCGCTTGGAAAAAACGATAGAACTGGAAACAATGACCATGCCGACCGCCGATCCTGAGCCGCCGTTTTCGGCGCGGCTACTGAGCGGCTGGGGCCGCGACATCGCGGTCGCTGGTGCCTTTCTCACGCGGCTGCCGTTGCGGCCGGCCGGCGCGGATGCAGCCTGCGCCCTGGCCCTGGCCGCGCGCGCGTTTCCACTGATCGGTCTTGGCGTCGGCGCGGTCGCCGCCGGCGGGCTGTGGCTGGCGTCGGGCCTGGGGTTGCATCCGATAGGTTGCGCACTGATCGGCTTGGCACTGGCTGCTGCGCTTACCGGTGCTTTGCACGAGGACGGCCTCGCCGACGTTGCCGACGGTTTCGGAGGCGGCAGCGACTGCAACGCCAAACTCAAAATTATGCGTGACAGCCGCATCGGCGCCTTCGGCGTGTTGGCCCTGATCTTCAGCGTTGGTATCCGAACGACGGTGCTCGGCGGCTTGATGGGAGCTGGCCTAGCGGAGGCGACGCTGGTTTGCGCCGCCGTTGTGTCGCGCGCCGTGCTACCGATGATGATGGCGAGGATGCCGTTGGCACGGTCAGACGGGTTGGCAGCCGCTGCTGGAACACCCAACGACGAGACTGCATGGACGGCACTTGTGCTCGGCACTGTTGGCAGCATCGTTCTGCTCGGGCTCATGAGTGGATTGATCGCGGTTGCCTCGGCGTGCGTTACCACCGTCGCGGTCGCCTGGCTTTCCCGCCGCCAGATCAGGGGTTATACAGGCGACGTTCTCGGCGCCGTCCAGCAAGCGGTAGAAACAGCCGTGATCGTTGCCGCGGGAGCGACTGCCCTATGAGTGCGGTGACCAGGTGGTGGTGGGTGCGGCACGCGCCGGTGGTTGGTGTCGACGGCAAAATCTACGGATCCGACGACGTCCTTTGCGACACCTCAAATCAAGCCGCCTTCAGCGCTCTTGCCCACACCCTTCCCGACGATGCGCTATGGCTGACCAGCCACCTGACCCGCGCCCGTGATACGGCGCAGGCGATCGGTGAGGCCGGGCTGTCATTCCCAGCACCGATCGTCGACGAGGGCCTGGGCGAACAGGATTTTGGCCATTGGCAGGGTCTCTCATGGGACGAGATGGAAGCCAAGGACCCAGACGGTTACGCCGCGTTTTGGAAAACCCCGGCCCGCAGCCGTCCGCCTGGTGGCGAGAGCTTCGCAGACCAGATGGCGCGTACCGCTGCTGCAATCGAATGCTATACCACTGCCCACGCTGGCCGCGACATCGTCGCCGTGGCCCACGGTGGTACTATCCGCGCAGCCGTAGCCCACGCACTCGGCCTGAAGCCGGAGGCCGGCATGGCAATTACCGTCCATACCCTTTCGATGACCCGCCTCGATCATCTCGAGGAAAGGCTGCTGCGCGGCCGCGGCGGGTGCTGGCGGGTGCTCCACGTTAATCAACCATCGTGTCGGGCGTGAGGGGCTGGTGATGACGCCCGTTCCGTCACTGGCGCCGGTAACCCTTGTCCTGGGCGGGGCGCGCTCCGGCAAGAGTCGCTTTGCCGAGCAACTGGTGGAGGCTGTGGGGGGGGGCCTCTATCTCGCCAGTGCCGAGGCTGGCGACGCGGAAATGGCGGAGCGTATTCGCCGCCACCAGGAGCGCCGCGGCAACACTTGGGAGACCATCGAGGAGCCACTCGAACTAGCTGCGACCCTCGTCGCCAAAACCCAAACTGACCGACCAATCCTGGTCGATTGCCTAACCATGTGGCTATCTAATTTGCTCGGTGCTGGCCGGGATCCGGATGCCGAGGGAAATGCCCTGGCGGCGGTGTTGCGATGCCTAGCCGGTCCCGTGGTGCTAGTCTCCAACGAGGTTGGTTCGGGGGTCGTGCCGGATAATCCACTGGCACGGCGATTCATCGATTGCGCTGGGCGACTGAATCAGGTAGTTGCCGGGACGGCCGACCGGGTCGTCTTGATTGCGGCGGGCCTACCCACCACTTTGAAGAATTTAGAGCGATGAAAATCCCTGCTACGATAATTACTGGTTTTCTCGGCGCCGGCAAGACGACCCTGATCCGCCATTTGCTGGAAAACGCCAATGGCAAACGAATTGCGCTCGTCATCAACGAATTCGGCGAGCTCGGCATCGACCGGGAAATGATCACCGGCTGCGGTATCAAGGGCTGTGACGACAATGCCGTTCTCGAGTTGGCCAACGGCTGCATCTGCTGCACTGTTGCCGACGATTTCCTGCCGACTATGGAAACGTTGCTCCACCGTGTTGAACCACCTGATCATATTGTCATAGAGACGTCGGGACTGGCGCTGCCGAAACCCCTGGTCCGGGCCTTCAACTGGCCGGAAATTCGCTCCCAGGTGACCGTCGACGGAGTGATCGCCGTGGTCGACTCGCTAGCCGTCAGCGAGGGCCGGTTCGCCAGCGATCCAGATGCCGTGCAACGAGCTCGAGAGGCCGACGAGGCGCTCGATCACGATGCGCCCCTCGAAGAAGTATTTGAGGACCAGCTGCTGTGCGCCGACATGGTACTCCTGAACAAGTGCGACCTCTTGGATTCGGAGCGGCTGGAAAGCGTGCTTCGCGACCTTGATAATAACACCGCGGCGGCGGTCCGAATTGTGGCGACCAGCCATGGAGCGATCGACCCCCTGGTCTTGCTCGGCATCGGCGCCGCCGTCGAGCACGTGATCGAGGGCAGGCGCTCGCACCACGACGGCGAGGAAGAGCACGACCACGACGATTTTGAGAGCTTCATCATTGATTTGGGTGTCGTTGATGATCCAGAGGTTCTTGAGGCGCGCATCCGCGCCGCCGCCGTTAGCCACGACATCCTGCGCGTCAAGGGCTTCGTCGACATCCGCGGCAAGGATATGCGGCACGTGGTCCAAGCCGTCGGGCAGCGCATCGAGCGGTACTACGACCGGCCTTGGGCGGCGGGCGAGTCTCGACGCTCGGAACTGGTCGTGATCGGCGAGGCCGGCCTAGACAGGGCATCCATCGCCGCCGCCATCGGCGCCAAGAACTAGGCCTGCTAATGCACCTCTTAGCGGCCCAACCTGGCGCTATCTCGGACGGTACCGAGGCCATCGACCTCGAGCAAACGCCGGGCGACATCGTCGTCATATCCGCCGCTGACACGGAACTGGCGGCGCTCGCCGACGCGCAAGCAGCGCTTGTCGCAAGCGACTCCGAGACGCCGTTGCTTCGCCTCGCCAGCCTGTTGCATCTAGGCCACAATATGTCAGTGGATCTCTATGTTGAGCAGGTCGTCAAAGAGGCCAAGCTTGTGGTGGCACGGCTGTTGGGCGGCCGCGGATATTGGCCCTACGGAGTCGAGCAGGTGGCCACTGTCTGCCGCCAGCGGGGCATTAGACTGGCCCTGCTGCCAGGCGACGACCAGCCGGACCCGGAACTGGTCGCGCTTTCGACCCTGCCGGCCGAGGCCCAGCACCGCTTGTGGCAGTACTGCGTCCACGGCGGGCCGGAGAACGCTCGCGATTTCCTCCGCTACGCTGCCGACCTGATCGGCTTCGATCAGGAATGGTGTGAACCCCGGCCCCTGATCCGCGCCGGTCTCTATTGGCCGGAGCTAGCTGAACCGGCGCTCGACGATCTCCACTCTCGTTGGACCGAGGGCTCTCCAGTGGCGGGGGTCGTCTTCTATCGGGCCCTAGTGCAGGCCGCCAACACGGCGGCCGTCGATGCTCTGATCGCAGGCCTGATCGAGGCCGGCCTCAACCCGCTTCCGATCTTCGTTGCAAGCCTCAAGGACCCGGTCGCGGCAGCGACGCTGGAGACGCTATTCGCGGAAGCGCCGCCGGACGTAATCCTGAACGCGACTGGGTTCGCCGTCTCGGCACCTGGCCAGCCCTGGGTGACGACGCCTATGAGCCCGGACGAGAACGCCCCGGCAGTGTTGCAGGTGGTGTTTTCGGGTGGCAACGAGGGGGCCTGGCGCGAGGGCACGCGCGGCCTTTCAGCCCGCGACATCGCCATGAACGTCGCCTTGCCCGAGATCGACGGCCGGATCCTGTCTCGCGCCGTCTCGTTCAAGGGCCTGGCGCGCCGAGACCTGCTGACCGAGACCGACATCGTGCGCTACGAGCCGGTCTCCGAGCGCATCGACTTCACCTGCCGGCTGGCCGCCGGCTGGGCTGAGCTTAGGAGAACGCCGGCTGCTGATCGCCGAGTGGCCATCGTGCTCGCCAACTACCCGAACCGCGACGGCCGCATCGGCAACGGCGTCGGCCTGGATACTCCGTCCGGCGTGATAGCGACGCTCCGTGCGCTGAGCGACGCAAGCTATCGCGTCGACGACATCCCGGACAACGGCGACGCCCTGATCCGCCGCCTGGCCGCCGGGCCAACCAACGATTTCCGCGCGCTCGCCGGGCGCGACATCTCCGAAACCATCGCGATGCTCGACTATAAGGCGTTTTTTGCCGAACTGCCGCGGACGATACAAAGGCAGGTGAACGAGCGCTGGGGGCCACCCGAGGACGACCCGCTCTACATCGCTGGTGAAGTCGATTGCGGTAAATTCGCCGTCGCCGCCTTCCGCTTGGGCTCCATTGCCGTCGGCTTGCAGCCGGCGCGCGGTTATCATCTCAATCCGGCCGAGAGCTACCACGACCCGACCCTGGTGCCGCCGCACGGCTATCTCGCCTTCTATGCCTGGCTCCGGCGCGAGTTCGGTGCGCACGCGATCGTCCACTTCGGTAAACACGGCAATCTCGAGTGGTTGCCCGGCAAGGCATTGGCGCTGTCGGCCGAGTGCTATCCAGAGGTCGCGTTGGGGCCCGTCCCGCACATCTATCCATTTATCGTCAACGATCCGGGCGAGGGCACTCAGGCCAAACGTCGCGCCGCCGCCGTCATCGTCGATCATCTTACGCCGCCACTGACCCGGGCCGAAAGCTACGGGCCGCTCCGCGATTTGGAGCAGCTAGTCGACGAGTACTACGAGGCTGCTGGCGTTGATCCGCGCCGCCTCAGGGTTCTGAGTAGGGACATTCTCGCGCTCTGCCGGGCGACAGGGCTCGACGACGATTGCGGTATCGCCGCCGGTGACGATGAGAACCAAGCCTTGGCCAAGCTTGACACCTACCTTTGCGAGCTGAAGGAGATGCAAATTCGCGACGGCTTGCACGTGTTCGGGATGGCGCCCGAGGGCCGGCTGTTAAGAGACCTGCTGGTGGCGCTGGTGCGCGTGCCGCGTGGTGCTGGCGAAGGCGGCGATGCATCCCTGCACCGCGCCATCGCCGAAGATATGGAGCTTGGGTTTGACCCGCTCGACTGCGACATGGGCGCGGCCTGGGACGGCCCGCGTCCAAAAGCGCTGGCGACGGAGCAAAACGCCTGGCGTTCGACGGGCGATACGGTCGAGCGCATCGAGGCGCTGGCGGCGGCCCTGGTCGACGGTGTAGCCAAACCAAATCGCGACTGGAAGAGGACTGCCACTGTGCTCGACAAAATAGAGAGCGACATTCGTCCCGCTGTTGCCGCTTGCGGCGAGGCTGAACTGGCCGGGCTGAGGACGGCGCTTGACGGACAATTCCTTGAGCCGGGCCCGTCCGGGGCGCCGACCCGGGGCCGGCCGGACGTATTGCCGACTGGGCGCAATTTCTATTCCGTCGACACCCGCACGGTGCCTACGCCGGCAGCCTGGACCCTGGGCTGGAAGTCGGCGGGGCTACTGGTCGAGCGCCACATGCAGGAAATGGGCGCCTGGCCGAGCACGGTGGCGCTGAGCGCTTGGGGCACCAGCAACATGCGCACCGGCGGCGACGATATCGCGCAGGCGTTGGCGCTGATAGGCGTGCAGCCGGCCTGGGATAAGGCGTCCAGGCGCGTCACCGGGTTCGAAATCATGCCCGTTTCGGTCATGGACCGTCCGCGCGTCGATGTCACTCTTAGGATTTCAGGCTTCTTCCGTGACGCCTTTCCGGGCTTGATCGATCTCTTCGATTCTGCCGTCCGCGCCGTTGCCCAACTCGACGAGCCGCCGGCCGACAACCCAATCGCTGAGCGGGTTCGTGCCGAACGCCGGGCCTTGGAATCCACTGGCGTCGTCCCGGAGGAGGCCGAGAAACGGGCCGGGTTCCGGGTCTTCGGCTCAAAACCAGGAGCGTATGGCGCCGGGCTGCAGGCCCTGATCGACGAGAAGGGCTGGGAGACGGATGTGGATCTCGCCCGCGCCTACGTCGCCTGGGGCGGTTATGCCTATGGAGCTGGGGCCGAGGGTAGCGCCGAGCACGGTCTATTTGAGACCCGACTCAAGTCGGTTGAGGTGGTGATCCATAACCAGGATAACCGCGAGCACGATTTGCTCGACTCCGACGACTACTACCAGTTCGAGGGCGGCATCACGGCCGCCGTTCGCCACCTTTCCGGCGACCAGCCTACCGTTTACCACAACGACCATTCGCGGCCTGAAAGCCCCCGTGTGCGGACCCTGGAAGAAGAGGTCGCACGCGTTGTTCGGGCGCGCGTCGTCAATCCAAAATGGATCGAGGGCGTCATGCGCCACGGCTACAAGGGCGCCTTTGAGATGGCGGCGACGATCGATTACTTGTTCGCCTTCCAGGCCACCGCCAAATGCGTCAAGGACCATCATTTTGACGCTGTGTTCGATGCTTACCTCGG